>JAEUNS010000022.1 GCA_016790005.1 Zoogloeaceae bacterium | reverse complement strand
TGATCAGGCCCTGGCCGGACCCTATCGGCGCCCCCCAGGGCATCAACACCTCGCAACCGGCGTCATGCAGGCGCTGACAGCTCACCAGATCGTCGGTGCAGTAGGGGAACACGCTGAAACCCTCCCTGATCAGGGTCTCGGACGCAGTCAGCGTCTCCCACGGGTCGGGCTGCAAGGTGTATTCGTCACCCACGACCTCGAGCTTGAGCCAGGTCGTATCGAACAATTCGCGCGCCATGTGCGCCAGCGTGATCGCTTCACGCGCAGTCCGACAGCCGGCGGTGTTCGGCAGCAGGTGGGCACCGGTGCGCTCGCAATGCGCTCGGATGATGGCGATGAAGTCGTTGCCGGCTCCGTCGGCTACGCCCCCCGCGAGGCTGCGCTTCAGGCCGATGGTCACGACCTCGGCAGCGGCGTTGGCGATCGCGTCGCACAGGATTTGCGGTGAGGGATAACCCGCGGTGCCGAGCAGGAAGCGGCTGCCGAGCTCGACGCCGTAGGCCCGCCAGGTGGAAAGTCCGATGTTCGCAGACATGGCTCAGCCTCCGACGATGGCTTGCAGGGTGGCGATGTCGTCACCCGGCTGCACGACGACCTGACTGCGCTCATTGCGCGCGACGAACGTACCGTTAACCGCGGTCGCAACGCCTTTTTCCGGCAGTCCGTGCTGGGCGATCAGCATCTCTATGGTCAGACCCGGCAGCCATGGCTGGGAGACGCCGTTGAAACGAATGGTGGCATTGCTTGTGGTGTCAGGCATGACTGCCGAGCTCCTGTGCATCATGTTCGAACTCGCCCTTGCTCAAGGCCTCGGCAACCAGCGCCGGCGCCAGCAGCCAGCCATGCCGGAACAGGCCGTTGATCTGGAGCAGGCCCGGCTCATGGCGAACAAAGGGATTGTTGTCGGGGGTGGCCGGGCGCAGGTTGCTTTCCATGTGCACGATACGCGCCTCGGCCAGTTCGGGTATCACGCTGTGCGCAGCGGCCATGAGTTCGACCGCGCTGCGCAGGCTGACCGGCGAGCGATCTTCGCTCTCGATCTCGCTGGCGCCGACGACGATCAGGTCGCCCGGGCGCGGCACCATATATACCCGGTGGCGCGGATGAAGCAGGCGCACCGGCCGCCGCAGCGAAACCCCGGGCGCATGCAGCCACAGCACCTCGCCGCGAACCCCGCGCACCTGCATGCCTACGTCGCGTTCAGGCAGGTTCGCCGAGCGGGCCCCCACGCCACGCGCATCGATCGCGAGCTCGCACTCGCAGCGCGAGCCGTCGGCAAGCACGATCAACCCTGCCCCAACCCGCACGGCGCGGCTGTTCCAGCACCAGTGGACGGTGGCCGACGCTTCGCACAGGGCAGCCATCAGTTCGCGCGGCAGCACCTGTCCCTCACCCGGCAACAGCCAGGCATGCAACTGTGGCGTCAGTGCCGGCTCGAGTTCGGCGAGCTCGGCACGGCTCAGGGCTTGCGCCTGCGTCATCTGCCCGGCCAACTGCGGCGCCTGCTCGAGTCGTGCCAGCACCCGCCTGGCGGCGCCGAGATCGCTGCCGTGGGCCACCATCAGGCTGCCATGGCGCGCAAACAAGGGCGCTTGCGCGCCGCCCGCAGAGAGCTCGTCGCACCACTGCTTCCACAGGTCCAGCGAGCGCCAGCCGAGCGTGGCGATCTCGGGGCCCGCGTTTTCGAGCTCGGCCAGCGGGCTCAACATGCCGGCCGCGGTGAACGCGGCGGCATGCGGCACCACAGGCGGCGCGAGCGATCCGGGCACAGGCGGCGCCGGGCCGCTCGCCGGATCGAACACCGTGACCGCATGCCCCGCACGCGCCAGCCGCCATGCGAGAAGACGCCCAAGCACGCCGGCACCGGCGATGGCAATGCGGCTCATGGCATCAGCCCTTGTTGGAGAGGGCTTCGACCGGCACGTAGAACTCGCCCCCGACCGACTTGAACTCGGCCGATTTCTCGGCCATGCCGCGTTCGCGTGCCTCGTCTTCGGACAGACCGCGCGCGGCGGCAAAGTCGCGCACGTCCTGGGTGATCTTCATCGAACAGAACTTCGGCCCGCACATCGAGCAGAAGTGCGCCTCCTTGGAACTGTCGCGGGGCAGGGTCTCGTCGTGATACTCACGGGCGGTGTCGGGATCGAGGCCAAGGTTGAACTGGTCATGCCAGCGGAACTCGAAGCGGGCCTTGCTCATCGCGTCGTCGCGCGCACGCGAGCCAGGGTGGCCCTTGGCAACGTCGGCGGCGTGGGCCGCGATCTTGTAGGCGATGATCCCTTGCTTGACGTCGTCGCGGTCGGGCAGGCCGAGGTGCTCCTTGGGCGTCACATAGCACAGCATCGCGGTGCCCATCCAGCCGATCATCGCCGCGCCGATTGCGCTGGCGATATGGTCGTAGCCCGGAGCGATGTCGATGGTCAGCGGTCCGAGGGTGTAGAACGGAGCTTCGTGACAGTGCTTGAGCTGCTCGTCCATGTTGGCCTGGATCATGTGCATCGGCACATGGCCCGGCCCCTCGATCATGGTCTGAACGTCGTGCTTCCAGGCGATTTGGGTCAGCTCTCCCAGGGTGCGCAGCTCGGCGCACGGGGCTTCGTCGTTGGCATCGGATGCACGGCCCGGACGCTGGCCGTCGCCCAGCGAGTAGCTGACATCGGAGGCCTTCATGATCTCGCAGATTTCCTCGAAGTGGGTGTAGAGGAAATTCTCCTTGTGATGGGTGATGCACCACTTGGCGAGAATCGAGCCGCCACGCGACACGATGCCGGTGCGGCGCTTGGCGGTCAGGTGGATGAAGGGCAGGCGCACGCCGGCATGGATGGTGAAGTAATCCACCCCCTGCTCGGCCTGTTCGATCAGGGTGTCACGATAGATCTCCCAGGTGAGATCCTCGGCGATGCCGCCGACCTTCTCGAGTGCCTGGTAGATCGGCACGGTGCCGATCGGCACCGGGGAATTGCGCACGATCCAGTCGCGGGTGGTGTGGATGTTGCGCCCGGTGGAGAGATCCATCACGTTGTCGGCGCCCCAGCGAATCGCCCACACCAGCTTGTCGACCTCTTCTTCGATGCTCGAGGTGACGGCCGAGTTGCCGATATTGGCGTTGATCTTGACCAGGAAGTTGCGCCCGATCGCCATCGGCTCGACTTCGGGATGGTTGATGTTGGCCGGGATGATCGCACGTCCGCGCGCAACCTCATCGCGCACGAATTCGGGCGTGATGAGCCCGGGAATATGCGCACCCATCGGGTTACCGCGCAGGCGGGTCTCGCGCTCGGCGTCGTCGAGATAAGCCTGCATCCACTCGCGCTTGCCGTTCTCGCGCACGGCCACGTATTCCATTTCGGGCGTGATGATGCCGCGTCGGGCATAGTGCATCTGGGTGACGTTATGGCCACTACGCGCGCGCCGTGGGGTGCGCTGGAGCGCTGCGGCTTCGGCACGCAGGGCTTCGATGCGGCCCGGGTCGCGGGTTTCGTTCTTGACCCCGTCGTCGAGGCTGGCCGGCGCACGCCCGACATAGGTCTCGGTGTCGCCGCGTGCGGCTATCCATTGACCGCGCAGGTTGGCGAGGCCGCTGCGAACATCGATGCTCGCAGCCGGATCGGTATAGGGCCCGGAAGTGTCGTATACCACGACCCGCTCGCCGTTGGTGAGGGTGATCTCGCGCATCGCGACGTTTACGCCGGGCAATTCACCGGGGACATGGATCTTGCGCGAGGCGGGGAAGGGCAGGCGGGTGAGCGAGAGCAGCTGCTCGAGTTCGGTCGGTGCGTTCATGGCGGTCTCCTGGTTGGGGCAGTTTTAGCTCCGGAGACCGTCCATGCAGGGTGCAATCCAAAGGGGCCAAGGCCCGCAACGGGAGCACGTCACGCAGGACATGCGCTCTTCTTTCGCCGGTACTAACCGGATCAAGTTCACGGGTTCGGTCGTTTGACCATCTCAGCGCGTTGTCGCACCCCGGAGCAGTTCGCGGAGTATAAACGACAATTTTTATGTTTTTGCAAAAAATTTATCGCTCCATCAATCCGGTCGCAAAACGGCACTCGTTGGCAGATTGCAGGCGTCCCGATATTCGCGCGCGAGTCGATTGATCAGCTCGGCGACCGCCGGCAGGTCATGGATGGTCGCGACGCCGTGGCCGGCGCTCCAGACATCGCGCCAGGCGCGCGCCTCGTCGGCGATGCCATGAATCTTGCCCTTGCCCCAGCCCGCGGTCAGCGCGGCACGCTCGAAGCCGGCTTTCTCGAGGCTCGGCCACATGAAGTTGGCGTTGGTGCCGGATATTGCGTCGGTGTAGACGATGTCCGCTGCAGTGCAGGCGATCAGCATCTCCTTGTAGGCCTCATCGGCCATCGATTCGCGGGTAGCGATGAAGCGCGTACCCATGTAGGCAAAATCGGCACCCAGCACCTCGACGGCGCGCACACTCGCGCCATCCGAGATCGAACCGGCAAGCACCAGCACGCCGTCCCAGAATTCGCGGATCTCGCGAGCGAGGCTGATCACGCTCTGGGTGCCGGCATGCCCGCCCGCCCCGCTCGCCACGGCGACGATGCCATCCACACCTGCGGCGATTGCCTTTCGCGCATGCTGGGCATGGATGATGTCCGAGAACACCAGCCCGCCGTAGGCATGCACACGCTTGACCACCTCGCCCGGATGGCCCAGGCTGGTGATGACGAACGGCACCCGATGGCGCTCCACCAGCGCGAGATCTTCTGCCAGGCGGGTGTTGGTGGCATGCAGGATGAGGTTCACGCCATAGGGAGCAGGTGGCGACTCCGCCCCGGGCTCGACCCCAAGTGCCCCCCCGATGCGTTGCAGCCACTCGTCGAGCTGCACCGCAGTCCGGGCATTGAGGGTGGGGAACGTGCCGGCAACACCGGCCCTGCAGGTTTCGATGACGAGCTCCGGCCCTGAGACCAGGAACATCGGCGCGGCTATCGCGGGCAGGCGCATCCTGCCCTTGAACACATTCGGGATCGGCATGGTGTCTCCGGCATGAGTCTGGATGGGTGAATCGGCATCGATTGAAGCGAGGCAGAATGTCTATGCCCCCGGTTCATCGAGCATGGTCCGTGATGGTATCCTCCCCGGCATGATTTCAGTAGATACCCTCCTCTATGGTGTCGCCCTCACGGGGGTGGCCGTTCAGGCTTCTTCCGGCGTGCTCGAGGCCGGGCGGCGGCCTTTTGATCTCTTCGGCATGGTGGTCGTCGCGCTCGCCGCGGCGCTGGGCGGCGGCACCTTGCGCGACGTGATGCTCGACCGCAAGGTGTTCTGGATCACCGATCAGAGCTATCTGATCACTGCGGTGCTCGCCGGTCTCGCGACCTTTGCACTGGTGCGGTTCAGGGCGCTTCCGCCCAAGCTCTTTCTGCTGCCCGACGCCGTTGGCCTGGCGCTGTTCACCGTGAGCGGCACCCAGGCCGCGCTGGCCATGGGTGCGCCATGGCTGGTCGCGAGTCTGATGGGGGTGATCACTGGGGTGTTCGGCGGCATTCTTCGCGACGTGTTGTGCAATCAGATTCCGCTGGTTTTCATTGGCCAGCTGTATGCAACCGCATCTTGGGCGGGTGCGCTGCTGCTGGTCGGACTGACCCTCTGGGGCGGGGTGAGCCCGGGCTGGGCAGCGCTGGCCGGTGGGTCGACGGTATTGGTGATTCGACTTTGTGCGCTGGCGTTCAACTGGCGTCTGCCGGTGTTTGCCGTTCGCTCATGAACACCCGATGAATCCTGGTGCGCGTTTGGCCTGCAGTTTCATGGTGGGGTTTCGGCATTGATGCTCAGGCGTGCATCCCGGCTCACCAAACCCCTGAACTCGAGCGTCCCGACCCGCAGTTCGCCTGAAATCGGCCAGTCTTGCCACTGCGGCAGGCTAAAGCCACTCGCCGTTCGGGCCGAAGACGCATCGGCCGGGAGATAGGCATCGAGCGTCAGGCGGTCTATCGCCATGCGCGCGGTGAGGACTGCAGTCGGCATCGACGACCATGCCCATTCCAGGTCGAACAGGCTCTGGTCGAAGCCCCCGGCAAACCGGCCGCCTGCCGACCCGGTGGGCGGGTCGATCCCAAGGGCGCCGCCGAAGCTGAGTGACAGTTGATGCGCAGGATTGCGCGGATGCGGCAGCGTTGCCCGACCGTCGCGGATTTTCGCTTCGATGTGATGCTCGGTCGGCAAACCCACGCCCACTGCATCGCCACTGAAATCCACCGAAGCATCGCCGGATGCACCTGAATAACGCACATCCGCAGCCAGTCCGGTGACGGCCCATGACGTGGAGTCGAGTTGAAAGTCGGTGACGCTCAGATTTGCCTGGATGCCGCCCTGGGCGAACGTGCCTTCGATATCGAGCGTGGCCGGCCCCGACACCCAGGCTCCGCCACGCTGCAACGATACAGCCTCGCCACTGACCGAGGCCCGCTCTAGCAGCCATTCACCCACTTGCCCGCTCAGCGACAGGCGCGGCGCTGCGAGCCGGACCCCATCGGCGACGATGGTCAGACGAGCACCCGCATCGACCGCGAGCGTAAGCGCAGGCGAATCCGGCGAATGTATGCGGGCTGCGAGGCCGAGTTCCGACCAGCCTTGCTCGCCTGGCGCTTCGTCAAGGGTGATCGTGATCGGGTCGAGCTCGAACGCATGCTCGGGGGTGGATACCCTTACACGCGCATCGCTGATCGAGAGGTTGCGGAAAGGCAGCACGGCTTCAGCTTGCCCCCCCGGTCGCTCGACGAACCAGTCGGCAAAATTCCATCGGCCCTCGGCGTCCTGGCTGACGACTGCGTCCACGCCGCGAATCTCCAGCAATGCCAGCGGAACCACGGCGGCCAATAGGGTTTCGGGGGAGAACTCGATGCGTACACTTTCGACCTGTAGCTGCGCCTTTCCGGCATCGTCGAGCAGTAAAAGTCGAGCGACCGTCAGCGAGGGCTGCGGCCGCAGTTGCCAGCTCAACGGCCCGTCGATACGCAGTCGCGGCTGAAGATATTGCTGCGCCTCGCGTTCGATCGCGACAAGCAGCCACCCGGGCCCGAAGACGGTCACCGCAAACAGGCCGGCTGCAAGCACGCTTGCGCAGGCCAGCACAGCCATTCGCACTCGGCGCCATCTCGAAGAGGGTGGAGCCATGCTCAGACGCTCGCGGCACGCTGCGCGGGCAAATGGAGGGTGAAGGTGCTGCCCTCACCCGGCTTGCTGCGAACGCTCACCTCGCCCCCATGGCGCTCGGCGACGGTCCTGACCATCAACAGTCCGAGCCCGATGCCGTCGAGCGTGCGGTTTTCCTCGGTCTGCAGGCGCGAAAAGCGCTGGAACAGCTGTGCCTGCTGGTCCTCGGCAATTCCGATGCCACTATCCTCGACATCGACCGCCCAGCGCCCCTCGTCGGCTCGCAGGCTGACCGTGACACAGCCACCTTCGGGGGTGTACTTGATCGCATTGGTCAGAAGATTGAGGATTGCCCGGCGCAACAGGTCGGCGTCGCCAAAAACCCCAAAATCGATCACGTCGCCTTCCGACGGGATCTCGGTGCGCAAGCGCAGTCGCTTTGCATGTGCCAGTGCCCAGACTTCGTCAGCGGCATCCTGCACCAACATCTCGAGCCCGAGCTCGGCAAACTGGAGCGGATCGACGCCCTCGGCGCGTACCAGTCGCACCAGGTTTTCGGCCAGACCGAGCGCTGCACGCGCGCTCCGGTCGATGCGTGCAAGCAGCTCTGGATCGTCGCCCGGCTTGCCAGCGCGCGCTTCGAGCGCCGTTACGATGGAAGCAAGCGGAGCACGCAGATCGTGCGAAAGGAAGTGCATGGTCTCTTCGCGGCTGCGTTGCAGCTCGCGCTGCTTGGACACGGCGTCGCGCAGGACGGCCACATGGTCGACAAATGAGTCGAGCCCGTACCCCGAGCGCCTGGCGTCGCGGGCCAGAGAGCCATCGCTCGCCGCCCGCAGTGCATCGAGCTCGACATCGAAATAGCGCCGACTGGCTTCCAGCCGGCGCCAGTTCCACAGCGGATAACCGGCGATGCCGGCAAAGAGCGCTGCAGCCGGCGGAACCCAGAAGCGCGCGAGCGCCAAGGCGACCCATGCGCCAGCCAGCACCACCACGATGAAGCCGATCAAGGCCAGCAAGCTTGCGCGCGGCCGGGTGCGCAACATGGCGCCCATCAGGCACAGTATCGATAGGCTCGTCAGCAAGGCTGTCACCCACGCCGGCGCATTGGTGACGATGTCGCCATGGCGCAGCGCACCGAGCACGTTTGCATGGACCTCGACACCCGGCATGAGGCCGGCGTGGCCGGAGGTCGGCGTTGGCACCATGTCGCCCATGCCAACCGCCGTGCTACCGACGAAAACCACGGCGTTGCGCAGAAGCGAATCGGGGACCTCTCCCCGCAGGACGTCGACATACGACACGTACCGGAAAGTGCCCGGCGGGCCACTGAACGGGATGCGCATCCAGCCGGCGCGCAGCCAGCCGTCGCTGGATTCGCCGGTCTCGCGTTCGGGGCGGGGATAGCCGACCGCGATATCGGGGCGTTCTATGGCCAGGGCCGCCAGCGCAAGCTGGGGATGTTGGGGAAAGCCCATACCCTCCCATAGGTAGACGCTACGCGCGATTCCGTCGGGATCGAGTTCGATGTGGATATGGCCAAGCCCGGCTGCGGCAGCGGCAAAGCGCTCGTCCGGCAAGCCTTCGCGATCGCTGCGGGCTGCGTAGCTTGCATGGGTGACCGGCAAGATCACGCTACCCTGCGCCGCCATCGCATGTGCGAGGGCGACATCGCCCCCCACATCGTTAGGGGCCGGTTCATGCAGAATGATATCGAATGCGATCACGCGTGCGCCCTGGCGCTCAAGTTGCGCAAGCAGGCCAGCATGCACCCCCCGACGCCAGGGCCATCGGCCGATTTCAGCCAGGCTCCTGTCGTCGATCGCAACGATCACGATGTCGTCATCGGGCGGGCGTTGTAGGGCATCGAGCCCTATGTCGTAGATCACGCCATCGAATCGCCACAGCCAGTTCGTTTGAATGGCCGTGAGACCGAATGCCAGGCAGATGGACGTAACGGCAAACCACTCACCGAGCGTCTTTCCGCCAACCTTGAGCAGGCGGATCACAGCGCCAGTAGCGGGATCACGAACAGGGGCCACGGAAAACCGAATCCGAGATCAACCTTGTGCGCACCGCTCCACTCGCTCACGAAACCATCCGGATCAACGGACCGCACACGAATGTAATGAACACCGCTGCCCGGGCGTGCAAGCGAGATCGCGGGCACATCGGTGCTACCGGACATGAGCAACGATTCAAAGCCTGTATCGCGCCCGAACTGATAGTCGAACGTTTGCCCTGGCCTTCCCGACCAGGAGAAACTGATGGTGCCACCCTCGACCACAACATCGGTCGGCGCCTCCTGCGCCGGCCGGACTGCGAGCGGCACCGGATCGGACCAGGGGCCGCGATCGCCATCCGCGCGGATGGAGGCAACACGCCAGACGTATTGGCCGGGCGTAAGTTCGACCGCTGTTCGGGTGGCGGCGAGTTCCCGCCGGACGACGCCCTCACCGGCAAAGCTACCGTTCGGTGACAGCTCGAAAAGATAGGTTTCGGCCTCGGGAGCCCCCGTCCAGCCAAGCACGACTGCACCAGCGGACGCATTGCCACCGACCGGCGGAAAGAACGAAAACGGCGGCTCGGGCCTGGCCTTGAGCCTGAATGCATGCACGGCATCGAAACCCTCCAGCCCACGCGAATCGACGCCGCGAAGGGTGAGCTGGTAATCGCCATCGGCCAGACCGGCGATACGCACCTCGTTGCCCGCGACGCGTGCTTCGAACAGCGTTGGCGCGGGTAGTTGGCCGCTCGGGGTCACACGCACACGCCAGGCGTCGTTGCCCGCAAGATCGGGCAGCGGAAATCTGAGCACCGGACGATCGAAATCAGCGGGAAGGGCTCCGAGCTCGGGCGCCTTGGGTAGTGCCACCGGGCCGCTTGAGCGCTCACCCAGCGCAATGGCCATACCACTGCCGGCCTTCACCCGGCTTGCCTTGCCCGATTTCGAGGTCACCGCCACGCTACCCTGGGTGACCTCGGTAATACTCAGTCTTTCGCTTTCGTCCCAGGCCACCCTGAAATCGGTGCCGCGCACGCCGATTACGGCGGTGGGCGTGTCGATTCGATAGCGAGCCGAGGGCCCCCGCTGACGCGCTACCCGTGATTCGACCCGACCATTGCCGAGGCGCAGGCGCAAATCCTGGGATCTGTTGGTGCGAAAACCATTCAGACGCTCGATTCTTGCGGACGAGCGCGCAGGCAGCGCGAGTTCGGAACCATCCGGCAGTTGCAAGGTGATATGCCCATCCTCACCGGTCGAGAGCTCCGACCCGGTGCCGACACGCATGCCGGCTGTGGCATCACGACCATCGATCTTTGCGTCACCAGCAACGGCAGCGACGACACCACTGCGAGGCAAGGGTTTCAGCAAGGAAACCGGGATGCGCAAGTCGATCCCGACCGGCAGTTTGAGTGGATCCGCAATATCGTTGAGTTGCTGAATCCGAACCCAGTCGCCCGGGCGGATCAGCATCGAGTTGCCCAACCCGGCAAGAGTGTCTCCCGGTTCGGTTCGATAGCGGATCTCTTCTGCGGCAAGGGCCGCAGGCGCCAGTCCCGCCAAGGACAGTGCAAAAAGGTTTGCCAGACCCCGCCTCAGACACTCCGGACTCATATGCCACACGCCTATGTTTGGGCCAGTGCCTCGGTTCGCTCGAGCCGGTAACCATAATTGTAGGTTGGCGTAAGCCTGTAGCCCATCTCGGGCCGCAACTGCAATTTGCTGCGCACCCTGCTTACATGGGTGTCGACGGTGCGCGTTGCAACCGAAGGATTGCGACCCCACACGGCTTCGAGCAAATGCCCGCGCGACACCAGGCGACCCAGGTTGCGGAACATGAACAGCGCAAGATCGAACTCCTTGTCGGTCAGTTCGGTCGCGACACCGTCAATCAACACCCGCTTGCGCTTGAGATCAAAACTGTAGGGCCCCTCGACATGCTCTTCGCCGGCCAGGGAGGGCTGGGTACGGCGCAGAATCGCCTCCATGCGGGCCAGCAATTCGGCCTGGCGCACCGGCTTGACCACATAGTCGTCGGCGCCACCATGCAGGGCCGATACGATGTCCTCCTCGGAGTCACGCGCGGTCACGAACATCACTGGCGACTGATCGCGCCGATCATTGCGCATCCAGTACAGAACATCCTGGCCCTGGATATCGGGCAGATTTCCGTCCAGCAGACATAGATCGAAGCTTTCGCGTGCCAGAATCCGCATGAAGTCGCGAGCGGTTCCAAACTCGTGCACCGCATAGCCGGCCTGGGTAAGCCATTCAACCATCAGGGCCCGCATGTCAGGGTCATCTTCAAGCACCGAAACTCTCATGTCTGTCTCCAGCAATTCGCTATTCTGATCATCCGGTCGAATCGTCCATCGTTCTTGTAGCTGAGGCTCAGCGGCCGTCAACCCGACCTGAGACCGCGGCGTCGCCAACATACGGGTTGCTCTTGCGCTCTCTCCCGAACGATGACATGGGTCCATGCCCGGGTATGAACGACACATCATCGCCAAGCGGGAATAGTTTTTCGCGTATGGATCTGACCAATGTCGCATGATCACCGCGGGGAAAATCCGTTCTGCCGATCGAACCTGCAAACAGGACATCACCCACAATCGCCAGCTTCGACTCCGCCTGATGAAAGATGACGTGTCCCGGGGTGTGGCCCGGCGTGTGGAGCACGTCCAGGCGCATCTCACCCACCGTCACATGGTCGCCGTCATGTAACCAGCGATCCGGCTCGAACGGCTCGCCGCCCGAAAACCCGAACATGCGCCCCTGCTGAACCATGTTATCAATCCAGAAACGATCATCCTCATGCGGACCTTCAATCGGCACGCCGAGCTTGCGCGCCAACTCGGCGGTGCCACCGGCATGGTCGATGTGTCCATGAGTGATCAGGATCTTCTCCACCGTCAGCCCCAGGCTCGCCACCGCCGCCAGCACACGGTCGAGGTCGCCGCCCGGGTCGACAATCGCCGCACGACGTGTTGCAATGCACCATAAAATGCTGCAATTTTGCGCAAACCCTGTTACCGGAACGATATGACTCTCTATCATTTGTGCGGGTCAATCATGTATTGTCGATCATGGCGTGGAGTGTACCTTCGTAGGTCTTTGGTTGTGGTGGAAGCTGTCACACTAAAACAGGCAAAAACGTCAAACTTTGTGCAGAACACGATAAACATCGACAAAATTTCGGCAAAATTTTGGTCTGAGCGTCCAGTTTGCAGTATTCTCGCGAGAAAATGCACATGATGCGGCGCACCAATTGAACCAGGTCTTCCCAATCAGCAACCCTGTTGTGGTCTTTGCGCTGGTTTCGGCGCTGATCCTGCTAGCACCGATCGTGATGGGGCGCTGGCGGCTGCCGGGCATGATAGGGCTGCTCATCGCCGGGGCTGCGCTTGGGCCCAACGGCTTCGGGGTACTCGCACGCGACCCCTCGTTCATCCTTTTCGGCACGGTTGGTCTGCTCTACATCATGTTTACCGCCGCACTCGAGATCGACCTTTCGGTGCTCAGGCGATATCGCAGCCAAAGCCTTGTTTTCGGTTTGATGACTTTCGCCGTTCCGATGTCGATGGGGCTCGTCGTCGGGCACTGGCTATTGGGGTTCGACTGGCCGGCAGCGATTCTGCTGGCAAGTACGTTTGCGTCACACACGCTCTTGACCTATCCCATCGTCAGCCGACTGGGCATCACCCGGAACCGTGCGGTCACCGCAGCCGTCGGCGGAACCATCATCACCGATACGCTGGCGCTGATGGTGCTGGCCGTCATAGCCGCCTCGGTCGGCGAACATGTGAATGACTACTTCTGGCAACAGCTCATTATTGGACTGGTCGCCTATGTCGCAGCGATCCTGTTCGGCCTGCCGATTCTGGCACGGTGGTTCTTTCGCAGCGTCGGTCGCGATGGCGTTTCGGAATTCGTATTCGTGCTTGCCGCCGTGTTCGGCTGCGCGGCCTTGTCGCATCTAGCAGGGTCTGAACCGATCGTCGGTGCATTCCTCGCCGGACTGGCCCTTAACCGCCTGATTCCTCACCAGGGTGCGCTGATGAACCGCATCCAGTTTACCGGCGAGGCGCTTTTCATCCCCTTCTTTCTGCTCTCGGTCGGCATGTTGCTCGATCTCGGGTCCTTCGCGGGCGGACCGCGCGCCTGGTTAGTCGCGGGGGCAATGAGTGCAACCGTGCTCGTGAGCAAGTGGTTGGCCGCCGAAAGCACCCGGCCGTTGCTCGGCTACAGCCTTGACCAGGCACGCGTAGTGTTCGGGCTGAGCGTGCCTCAGGCTGCAGCGACGCTCGCGGCCACGCTGGTTGGCTACAACCTCGGCTTGTTCGACGATGCAGTAGTGAACGGCGCGATCCTGATGATCTTCGTCAGTTGCTTCCTTGCCCCCTTCGTGGTCGAGCGGCATGGGCGCGCACTCGCACTCACCAGCGCGCGAACGCTGACCGACCTTGGATCGGAACCTCAGCGCCTGCTGGTGGGTTGTCGAACGCTGCACACAGCTCGCCCGCTTCTCGATCTGGCGGTCCTGCTGCGCGACCCAACCCAGAAGCAGCCGATATTTCCTCTGGCTGTGGTTCAGGAGGGGTCTGACGCAGTGCGCGAGGTTAGCGTAGCCGAGAACATGCTCGCAAAACTCACCGATACCCTCACTGCGGCCGAGGTGCCCGCCCAGGCACTGACCCGTATCGATCTGAATGCCGCCTCGGGTATCATTCGTGCCCGTCGCGAACTGCGTGCAACGGCTGTAATTGTTGGCTGGAAGATGCGTGAAGGGCCCCGCGAGCGATTCTTTGGATCAATGCTCGAGCATCTGCTGCGTGACCGCCACTACACACTGGTCGTGAATCGCGCGGTAGCGCCGGTCAACACCATCGATCGCATCGTTCTGGCCTTTCCGCCCAATGCCGAACTCGAGGCCGGCTTTGGCATTGCGACCGAACTGGTTGCCAACCTGGTCAGGCAACTCGGCGCCAGCGTGATCGTGATTGCCGAAGGTTCGCAGGAGGCCGCCCTGCGCAAGAAGTTCCACGGCATCAAGCCACTCGCAGCCTCTCGCTTCCACCCCCTCTTGCGCTGGACTGCAATGCGCTCGGCGATTGGGGTGATAGCGAATGCGCGCGACCTCATCGTGATCTATGGCGTCAGACCCGGTGGATTGGCATGGGAGCCCCTGCTCGCCTCGCTTCCGACACGACTCGCGGCAAAATTGCCAAATACCAATCTACTCGTGGTGTATCCGCCCGAGCCGCGTGAGGAACGCGAGGAGCCCGCTTACAGCGAGGCGGTCACCGAGATTCGACTCAGCTGACACGGTGCAGGTAAAACCAGCGCCCTCACCCCTGGACTACAAAAACAGATAGCTGCAGATGCCCACGGCCCCCATCACCGCGGCCACATCGGCAGTCAGTGCGGCAGCAAGCGTATGACGGATGCGTCGGATCTGAACAGCACCGAAATACACCGCCAGCACATAAAAGGTCGTCTCGGTCGAACCCTGGATCGTCGTCACGAGCATGCCCACGTAACTGTCGGGCCCGATGGCCGGGTCGTTGATGATCGAGGCCATGACCCCGTAGGCGCCCGAACCCGACAGCGGCCGCAGCAAGGCCATCGGCAAGGCTTCGGGGGGTAGATTGACCTTCGAGGTAAGCGCGCCCAGCACATTAACCATGTAGTCCATTGCCCCACTCGCGCGAAACATCCCGACCGCAACCAGAATCGCAACCAAGTAAGGAATGATGCGCAGCGCGACATTGAAGCCATCCTTGGCGCCCTCCACGAAGGATTCGTAGACCGCCACCCCACGCATGAGCCCAAAGAGCAAAAATCCGAGCATCAACGTGGGCAGAATCCACGGCGAGATCACCCGCCCCCACACGATCGTTGCCGGAATCAGCGCAGCCACGCAGGCAAGACCGAGAATCGAGACCCAGAGCGGATAAGCGCTGGCCTCGGGCAACTGTTGCGCATTGTCGACGGCTGCGACCCAGGGGCGATCCATCGCCAAGGCTTCGGGGTCGGCCGGGCCGACCGGGAAAAAACGCCGATAGGCGAACACCGCGAGAATTGCGGCAATCGTCGAGCATGCTGTCGCAAACAGGGTGGTCGGCAGGATCGCTGCGGGATCGAGCGAACCGGCCGCCGCGCGAATCGCGATCACGCCGGTGGGCAGCAGGGTCACACCCGAGGTGTTGATGGCAAGAAACAGCGCCATCGAGTTGGTCGCCGTGCCCGGATTGGGATTGAGCTTGTCGAGCTCCTGCATGGCACGAATGCCGAACGGCGTTGCAGCATTGCCCAGGCCCAGCGCATTGGCCGACATATTGAGAATCATCGCCCCCATGGCGGGATGTTCGGGTGGCACCTCGGGAAACAGGCGCGTCATGAGCGGCCTGATCAGGCGGGCAATGATGGTGAGAAGCCCCCCGGCCTCGGCGACCTTCATCAGTCCGAGAAACAGGGTCATTACCCCGACCAGGCCGATTGCAAGTTCGACGGCCCCGCTGGCTGAGGAAATCATGCCTGCAGACAGCGCTTCCATCGGCGATTGCACGCCTTCGACCGCGACATGCCCGAGTTCGCGCCAGGCTGCCGCTGCGAAGGCGATCAGGACGATGGCGAAGAAGATGGTGTTCATGTATCGGAGTTACCAGGTTTGGTACGAAGCAATGGGCACACGCCGCCGAAACATTTCAGCGGCGTGGCGCGCGAGTTCGCAATGCTACTCCGGCCAGGCCCGCAAGGGTCAGCCGATGCACGCATCGCCAGTTCGCCTCGCCCGATCGAAACCCGGGTCGTGGGGTTGACTACGCCGGGCGCTTCACCGAGGCCGGGGGCGACGCTATTGCTGCGGTCGCCGCCCGGCCCGAAAACACGATGTCAGAGACGCACGACGGGACGCAGTTGCTCGAGAAGCTTCGGACCGATGCCCTTGACCTTGGAGAGGTCATCGACCGCCTCCCATGGGCGACCGGCCACGATACCGGCAGCCAGTTTCGGGCTCACGCCCGGCAGCGACAGAAGATCCCATTCGGAACCGTTGTTGATCGAAACCCGACTGGCGGGCTTCTTTGCCGAGGCCTTGTCTGCCGCTTTCGGTTCGGCAGCAGGTTTGGCGCGTTTAACGACCGCCTTGCGAGCGCGCGCGGGAGCGGCGACTTCAGCTTCAGCAGCGGGCACCACTTCTTCGGTTGCCGTAGCTGCGGGTGCACTTGCTACAGCTGCGGCCTCAGTTGCGGCCGTCTCGGGTGCAGGCCCGGTTGCGACCGCTTCAGGCGCGGCAGCGACCACGACCGGCATCGCGAAGTTGCTGTAGTCACGGGTCAGGTAACCATTACCGGTCCATTCACGCAGCATCAGTGCCAGATGCCAGTGGCCGGGCTCGAGCGCAAAGGTCGGCAGGTCGACCTTGACGTCCTGCCATTCGGACTGTCCGGCCAGCGATCCCAGCACCGCTGCGCCAATCTGCACCCCTGCGAATGCACCACCGAGATAGGGCGCGGGCAATGCCCACAACTCGAGCGCCAGGGTGCCGCTAAGGTTAGCGACCGGACGCGGGTTGACGATCCGGTCTACGTGCACGCGGGTGGTGCCACCCTCGATAAGGTAGCTGACGGTACCGTCCAGACGCGGCAGAACAAAACTTTCGGCACGCGGGAAATTAACCCGGTCACAGATGGACTCGCTGGCGCCGTTCCGGCACGCAAGTGCAAGCGCAACCTGATATTCGCCAGCACCGGCGGGGACAAAGGCAGCCACAAGATCGGCGATACTCAGCCGGCCATACTCATCGGGCTGCAATGGCCCCAGCGCGAGTTCGGCGAGCTTTATGAGGCTCTCAGCAGCAGTCGCGCCGATCGGCTCGGCCCACAATTGCAGCGACCAGTCCGACTGCGCCGCGTCGAGCGGGGCCGTAACGACCAGATCGGCCTCCAGCCGAACAAGATCGCCATCGAACGCAAAACCGCTGTTGTGACCAAAGCGGACCGGGGCGGGTGAAGACTGGACGTACATTGACTCGACTACCTGTAGGTTGACAGGGGGCGAATTTTCCAGCACAACGAAGACCTGCGCAAGGAAAAGCTTCAATATTTTCAATGCACTAGATTGGGGCGCGGGTTTTGCACCATATCAGTGCAGCATGGCTGCGGCTTCATGCCACATTTGCCCGCATTCAAAATGCCCTGGCCGCACGCCATTAGCCGGGACCACGGGTAATATTGCAGCTGCGGCGGGCCAGCCACTGGCTCCTGTGACGCACCTCCCGACTCTCTCCCCGAGCGCCTCATGAACGCATCCCAGCAAATCGAACACTGGCTGACTGAAAACCGGATCACCGAGATCGAATGCCTCGTTCCCGACATGGCCGGTATTGCACGCGGCAAGATCGTGCCGCGCCACAAATACGATCCCGAGCAGGGGCTGCGACTGCCCGAGGCAGTCCTGACCCTGACCGTCACCGGCGATTACCCGGAGAAGGACTTCACCTCGGTGGCCGACCCGGACATGCGGATGCTGCCCGACCCGAACACCCTGCGTCTGGTGCCATGGGCCAAGGAGCCGACAGCCCAGATCATCCATGACTGCATTGCCTTTGACGGCGCACCGGCGAGCCTGGCACCGCGCAATGTACTCAAGCGCATCATCGAGTTATACCGCAGCGAAGGGCTCACGCCCGTCGTAGCACCCGAAATGGAGTTCTACCTGGTCGAGGTGCAGCCGGACGAGGATATCCCGCTCACGCCGCCGGTCGGTCGCACCCGCCGCACCGAAGCCGGGCGGCAGAGCTTCAGCATCGACGCGCTGAGTGAGTATGACGAGTTGTTCGAGCTGATCTACAACTGGTGCGAGGCGCAGGGCCTGGCACTCGACACCCTGATCCACGAGATGGGCACGGCCCAGATGGAGATCAACCTCGACCACGGCGATCCGCTGGCCCTTGCCGATCAAGTGTGCTGCTTCAAGCGCACCGTGCGCGAGGCCGCCATCCGTCACAACATGTACGCGACCTTCATGGCCAAGCCGATGCAGGGCCAGCCGGGCAGCGCGATGCACATCCACCAGAGCATCGTGGATGCTGACGGCAACAACATCTTCTCGCTCGCAGACGGCAGCCCGGCGCCCGCCTTCGAACACTTCATTGGCGGCTTGCAGGCCTATCTGCCGGCCGCAATGCCTTTCTTCGCGCCCTACGTCAATTCCTACCGGCGGCTGTCGGCCTACACCTCGGCCCCGATCAACCTGTCGTGGGGTTATGACAATCGTACCTGCGGGCTGCGCGTGCCACATTCGACGCCGCAGGCACGGCGCATCGAGAACCGCCTGGCCGGGGTGGACGTCAACCCCTATCTCGCCATCGCAGCAAGCCTTGCCTGCGGCTATCTGGGCATGAAAGGCCGCATCGAGCCCGCCGCTCCGCTGGCCGGCAGCGCATACGAACAACCCCATCAGCTGCCCAGGCATCTGGACGATGCGGTCGACCGTTTGCTCGCCTGCGAACCACTCGCCGAAGTGTTCGGCGAACACTTTCTGAAGGCCTACGGCGCGATCAAGGAAGCCGAGCACCGCGAGTATCTCGAAGTCATCAGCCCGTGGGAGCGACGCTTCCTGCTCCTGCACGTGTGATGACCCGCGAACGGTCACGGCAGTTGACCGTTTTCTCACCCCCTCCCGCAAGCCGGCGCCAGGCGCCCGCAGAACACCCACGGAAGACCAGACACCATGCAGACACGCGACAACACACTCACCACCGACCAGAAGGCGCTGGCAATCAATCTCGACAAGTACAAGTACGGCTCCATCGTCGAGATCGGCGCCGGCCAGGAAGTTGCGCGACGCTTCTTCCATGTCGGCGCCGCGGCCGGCACCATCGCCAAAACCATGTCGGCCTATGACATGGCGGTCAGCGACGACATCTACGGCCCGGTCGACCGTTATGTGAGCCGAGCACGCCTGATGCAAATGCTCGAAAAGGAGTTCGACCAGGTGGTCAATCGCCTGGCCAAGGTACGTGCGCGCAACACCACCTTCTTTGCCTATGCGGCCACCGTCACCGCGCGCAGCTTCAAGCAGCAGAACGAATGCCATGGCTGGGTGGGGTTGCGCCTGCAACTGCACCCGGGTGCGCCACCGAGCGACATCATTCTGCATGTGCGAATGCTCGACAACGACAATGCCCTCCAGTCGGAAGCGCTTGGCATCCTCGGGGTTAACCTCATTTATGGAGCGTTCTTCAACAACACCCATCCCGAGTGGATCGTCGAAGGCCTGGGCGACGGGGTCGGACCCGAGCGCATCGAGGTCGACCTGGTGAATTTCTCCGGCCCTTATTTCGAGGAAGTCGAGAACCGGCTGATGAATCTGCACCTGATCCGAAGCTGGCTCACGCGCGCGGTGATCTTCAATCCGAGCGGCGAAGTGGTGGTGCCGGGCGAGCTCTTCCACCGCAAGCCGGTGCTGGTGATGCGCGGCAGCTTCAAGCCGGTCACCAAGGTTAACGTCGACATGATGTCGTCGGCGCAGCGCCAGTTCGGCCAGCTCGCCGCGGTCGATAACGATCACATGGTGGCGCTCGCCGAAATCACGATGAATTCGCTGGTCACCGGCGACAACGTCGATAGCGCCGACTTTCTGGCCCGCATCGATCTGCTGTCGTCACTCGGTTACACGGTGATGATCTCGGACTATGTGCGCTTTTTCCGCCTGCGCGCCTACCTGCGACGCTTCACCCAGAAGCCCATCGGAATCGTGCTGAGCGTGCGCGACTTTGCCCAGCTGTTCGACGAGAAATACTATGAAGGGCTGGAGGGCGGCATGCTCGAGGCCTTTGGCAAGCTGTTCCCCGACAATACCCACGTCTATGCCTATCCCTCGCGCCCACGTGGCGCGACCGAGCTGACCACCCTCGAGACGGTCGAAGTGCCGCACAATCTGCGTCATCTGCTGGCTCACCTGATCGAGAACGGCAAGCTGGTCGGCATTACCGAGTTCGACGAGACCAAACTGCATATTGACGTGACCGAGGTCCTCGCCGGCCTCAGACGCGGCCACGGAGAGTGGGAGGATGACGTACCCGAGGCGGTCGCAAACCGCATCGCCGAGCGACGGCTGCTAGGCTTCGACAGCGAGTAGTCGGCTCTCCAGACCGCAACGGGGCATGCTCGATGGCGCGCATCCATCCTGAGGGCTGGCGGCAGATTCCGGCCAGTGGCGCACTGGCACGCGAACTGGAAACCCTGGCAGAGCTCGCCGCGGGCCTGCCGGATGACTTCAGCGTCTTTCACGGCATTCACTGGACGCGGGTCGACCGCGCACATGCGCTGTTCGGCGAGATCGACTTTGTCGTCGTCGGCCCGACCGGGCGACTGCTCCTGATCGAGCAGAAGTCCGGTTTTCTCGATGAAACCGCTGAAGGGCTGGTCAAGACCCAAATCAAGGCCCGCAAGAACATCAGCGCACAGATGGCCCGCACTGCCGACCACCTGCGGATGCGCCTGATCGAGTATCTGGAAGGACATGCGCCAGCGCTCGACGTGCTGCTCTACTGTCCGGACTATGTCGTGCGCCAGCCCGGCAGTGCCGGAATCGACCCGCAGCGCATCGTCGACGCGAATCGGCGCGAACAACTCGTGCCGATCATAAAAGGCCTGCTGCGAGAGGTCGAGGACGAGCCCGACCGTCGGGTGCTGGACCGGATCGACCGCTTTCTGGCCGATGCGCTGGAACTGGTACCGGAGGTCAATGCAGTGGTCGGACAGGCGCATGCCCTCTACACCCGCCTTTCGGGTGGACTGGCCGAATGGGCTCGCCGCATCGAGATGACACCGCACCGACTGCGGGTCACCGGCACGGCTGGCAGCGGCAAGACTCAGCTCGCGCTGGCGGTATTGCGCGATGCGCTCGCGGCAGGGCTGCGCCCACTCTACGTATGCTACAACCGCCCGCTGGCCGACCACATCGCGAGGATTGCGCCTCCGGGTGGCGTCATCGCGACCTATCATCAACTGTGCGACCGGATGCTGCGTTCGAGGGGGAAGGTTCCGGATTTTTCGCGCAACGACGCCTTTTCCCTGCTCGAAAGTGCGTTTGCAGCGCTCACCCTGACCGACGCCGACCGATTCGATGTGCTGATCGTGGACGAGGGACAGGACTTCTTCGAGAGCTGGCGCGACCACCTGCTCGCGCTACTGCGCCCGGGTGGCGCGGCCTGGTGGCTCGAAGACCCGATGCAGAATCTCTACGCCCGCCCCGAAATCGAACTGCCTGGCTGGGTCGGGATCAGGAGTGGGCACAACTACCGCAGCCCGGTCGAGATCGTAGACATGCTCAATGGCATGCTGAACCCGCCCGAAGCGGTCGATGCGGGCAGTCCGCTCGCTGGCGCCGAGGTCGAAGTGGTGGTCTGGCACGACCCCCATGAGCTTGTCGAGCGCACCAAGCGCGCGATCACCCGCTGCATCGGCCTGGGATTCAAGCGCGACATGATCGCCCTCGTCACTTTCCGCGGACGCGAGCACTCGCTATTGACGCCGCTCGATCGTCTCGGGCCGCACGGTCTACGATCCTTCAGCGGACGTTACGACCTTCTGGGCGAACCGGTCTACACCGAGGGCGACTTCATGTTCGACTCGGTATACCGCTTCAAGGGTCAAGCGGCGCCGTGCGTGATCTTTACCGAGATCGATTTCGCTGAACTCGATACGCTCACTCGCCGAAAACTGTTCGTGGGACTCACGCGGGCGAGCATCAAGCTGATTCTGTTGGTGTCTGCTCGCGCCGCGCGCTTGCTGGGTTTGCCGGATAAGGGCGGCTGAGCGCGTGCGCAGGCCAGCAGCTTCTGCGGTATTGACAACCCCCACTACTTCGAGAAACGTCCGACGAGTTGTTGAAGCTTCTCGGCCT
>JAEUNS010000018.1 GCA_016790005.1 Zoogloeaceae bacterium | reverse complement strand
CAAGCTGAACGAACAGAAGCAGTAAGCCGATTCATCATGACCAAGTCGGAATTGATCGCTAAGCTGGCGACCCGTTTTCCCCAGCTCGTTGCCAAAGATGCCGATTACGCGGTCAAGATGGTTCTCGATGCGATGTCCGATGCGCTTGCGCATGGTGATCGCATCGAGATACGCGGTTTCGGCAGTTTTGCATTGAATTACCGCCCGCCGCGTGTCGGACGCAACCCGAAATCGGGCGAGCAGGTGCACGTACCAGAAAAATTTGTCCCCCATTTCAAGGCGGGCAAGGAATTGCGCGAACGAGTTGATATCATTGAGTGATCGCGCAGCTTGCTGGTTTGTGTTGTTATCTGTGGAAGGCGGCGAGAGCCGCCTTCTTTTTTGCCAATCGTTCGGAGCTGATGACTCTTATGCGTATCCTCATGTGGGCTTTTCGTATCTTCCTGTTCCTGTTCCTGTTCGGTTTCGCGGTGAAGAACGATCAACTGGTTACCCTTAAGTTCTTTTTCGGCAGCGAGTGGCAGTTGCCGCTGGTATTCGTGATTCTTGCGGCTTTTGCAGCCGGCGCAATGCTTGGCGTGACATCGACCTTTACCTCCCTGCTGCGCAAGCGGCGTGAGATCGGGCGGCTCAAGCGGGACTTGTCGAGAGCCGTCTGACCCATGGAGATCGAGTTCTGGTGGCTTCTTGCGCTGCCCCTGTTTTTCGCCTTGGGCTGGCTCGCCGCCAGAATTGATATCCGCCAGGTGGTGAGCGAGTCGCGAAGCCTCCCCCAGGCTTATCTCACAGGCCTCAACTGCCTGCTGAACGATCAGCAGGACAAGGCGATCGATGCCTTTACCGAGGCTGTCAAGATCGATCCGCAGACCATCGAGTTGCACTTTGCGCTCGGTAGCCTGTTTCGCCGTCGTGGCGACACCACGCGGGCGACGCGCGTGCATCAAAATCTCGTCGACCGTGAAGACCTGACTGACACCCAGCGCCTCGAGGCGCTTGCGGCGCTTGGTCAAGACTACCTCAAGGCGGGTTTGCTCGATCGTGCCGAGGCCGTATTCCTGGAGCTGCGGGGCACGCGCTATGATGAGTCTTCCACCCGTTATCTGCTCGAGATTTATCAGCAGGAAAAGGACTGGGCCAAGGCGATAGAGGTTGCCAAGGCACTACCTGATAACCAGAGTGTGCATTGGCGCACCGAGGTATCGAATTTCTATTGCGAACTGGCGTCGACGGCGCTCGCCAATTCGATGCGCGACGAAGCCCGCCAACACATCGACGATGCCCTGGCGATCAACCGCCGCTGTGTGCGCGCGAGCGTGTTGATGGGGGATCTGCTGGTTTTCGAGGGGCGCGACGACGAGGCTGTCGAAGCCTGGAAGCGGGTCGAGAACCAGGATCCGGAGTATCTCGCGTTGGTGGGTGAGCGAGTCATGGTGGCGTCGGTGCGGCTTGGCCGGGGTGAGCAGGGGCTTGTCCTGTTGCGCGCCTGGCAGGACAAACACCCTTCCGTGGATCTGCTCGATCAGGTGTTCAAATGGGTGCTTGAGGCGCAGGGCGCACAGGTGGCCTACGATCTGGTGCGCGAAGAGCTTAAACGCAACCCGACGCTGTTGGGCCTCGAGAAACTGCTCGAGGCGGCGAATCTCACTGCGCTACCCGAGCAACGTGGGGACGTCGAGCTGGTGAAACAGTTGATACACACCCACACCCGACGGGTGGCGCGTTATCGCTGCGCCGCCTGCGGATTCAAGTCGCGCCAGTTCCAGTGGCGCTGTCCCGCCTGCGGGGGCTGGGAAACCTATCCGCCGCGCCGCTCTGAAGAGTTCGATCTCGAGCCTTGAAGCCTTCGCATCGAAGCGCGCATTCTTAGCTTATGTCGCCAAGGCGCTTTTCAGGTGCCTTGGCTGACGCTTACACTTTGACGACAATCAACATCGGCTGGGCGAAATGGAATTCAAAACTCTCGAGGATTATGTCGGCAACACCCCGCTGGTGCGGCTCAAGCGCCTCAATGCGGGCACCAACAACGTGATTCTCGGCAAGCTCGAAGGCAATAATCCGGCCGGCTCGGTCAAGGATCGGCCCGCGTTATCGATGGTCATGCGGGCAGAAGCGCGTGGCGACATCAAGCCTGGCGATACCTTGATAGAAGCCACCAGCGGCAACACCGGGATCGCACTGGCAATGGCTGCGGCGATGCGCGGCTACAAGATGATTCTGGTCATGCCCGAGAACCAGAGCGTGGAGCGGCGTCAGTCCATGCGGGCATTTGGGGCGGAACTGGTACTGACCGCGCGTGATGGTGGCATGGAGATGGCCCGCGATGTTGCCGAAAGGATGCGTGACGACGGCAAGGGCATCATCCTCGACCAGTTTGCCAATGCTGATAACCCGTATGCCCATTATCTTGGAACCGGCCCCGAGTTATGGGAGCAGACCGGCGGCCGAATCACCCATTTCGTCAGCAGCATGGGCACCACTGGAACCATCATGGGGGTTTCGCGCTACCTGAAGGAGCAGAACCCGGCGATCCAGATCGTCGGCTGCCAACCGGAGGAGGGTTCGCAGATTCCGGGCATCCGCAAATGGCCGGAAGCCTACCTGCCCAAGATCTACGAGAAGCCGCGCGTCGATCGGCTCGAGTATGTGAGCCAGGCCGATGCCGAAGCCATGACCCGGCGGCTTGCATCCGAAGAAGGGATTTTTGCCGGCATTTCGTCCGGCGGCTCAATGCATGTGGCCTTACGAATCGCTGCCGAGGTCGAGGATGCGGTCATCGTGTCGATCGTGTGCGATCGCGGCGACAGATACCTGTCCACGGGTGTCTTTCCGGGGTAGTTCGACGCTGTCTGCGGGCAACCCGGCTGCGTCTTCGCACGCATCTCTTGATCGCAGGCGCCTCGCGCGTCGGCCCGCGTTGGCGCGATGCTTGAGCCATGCGGCCGTGCTCGGCATCGCCTGCACAGCGTCGCTGGCGGCAGGTGCTGGCGGGCTGATGCTGGAGTTTGGCCGTCTTGCCCATCCAGCGGTGGTTTTGGATGGGCTGAGCGTGCGGTTGGGGGGCACAGGTCTGCCGGGTGCGATTCGGGTGGGGCGTCTCACGGCTGCAGGCCATGTCATTGACGACCTGAGTTTCGCCTGTCCGAAGCTCGGGATCAGTGGCGGGATCGTGAGTTGCAAGGACGCCCGGCTCGTAATACCCGGCGTCATAGACGATGCCCGCGTCGATCTCACTGTCAATCCCGAAACCCGCTCTGGTTCGATCACTGCGCAGTCGGCGCATTGGGGGCGCTTCGAAGCCCGTCTGTCGCCTGACGGCACGGCGGAGGTCAGGTTGCATGAACTTCCGATCGGAGCCCTGGCGAAGCACTTCCCGGTGATCGGTGATTTTGGCCCGGGTGGTTTTTTTTCGGGCAGGCTCAGCTATCACCGCCATGAAAGTGAGCAGGTGATCGCGCTCGAGGGGGCGGTCGCTGCAGGTCGTTTTTCGAGCGCAGACGGGCTTCAGGCCGCAGAGCATCTGCAACTGTCGATCAATCTTGGGGCCCGGTCCAGCGGTCCGGCGTGGGCCTGGCACACACGCATGGACTGGACGGCGGGCGAGGCCTATCTCCACCCGTTGTACTTCACGGCCGGTCCATCATTGTCGGCGCGGGGGCGGGTTGAATCCGGGCGTGTGTTCCTAGAGCATGCTGCGCTCACGCTTGAGGGCGTCGAGGCGCTCGAACTGAGTGCCGAGATTGATATTGAAACGGCGCAGATCGCGCGAGGGGTGATTACGGTCGAGCGTGGCGATCTTGCCCAACTCGGCCCGCGTTTCATCACGCCCGTGTTTGCCCCTGCGCATGCAGAGTCGATCCGCTTCGCCGGTTTATTCAACTTCAAGGCCCTGATTGCGGAGGGTGCACTCGAGGCGTTTGAACTAAGTCTCGAGCAGGCGGGTTTCAGCCTCACCGATTCTGCACTGAGTTTTGGGCCGGTAAGTGGGGTGGTGCCGTGGCGCGCGGCCGGCGAGACCCGGGTGGCACTTCAGGTTGATGGCGGGCGCTGGCAAAAGCTTGAGCTTGGCCCATTTGCGCTCGACGCCTTGCTCGACGGGCCACGTTTTCGCGCCCACGAGATCTCCATACCCATTCTCGACGGGCGTCTGCTCCTGAGCGATCTTGACCTCGGCCGCCAAGGCACGGGTTGGTCGGGGCGCGGTGGCGTGGTCATCGAGCCGATCTCGATGAAGGTACTTACCGAGGCCGTCGGCTTGCCGCCGATGTCGGGTGTGCTGAGTGCCTCGATGCCGAGCCTGAATGTTCGCCCAGGCGAGATTGCCCTCGAAGGTGCACTGGTGATCTCGGTGTTCGACGGCTATCTGCAGGTCACCGGCTTGCAGGTACTCGAACCGTTCGGCAGCGCGCCCCACCTGTTCGGCGACATCGAAGCGCGCAATCTCGACCTGTTTCAG
Organism: Zoogloeaceae bacterium; assembly: GCA_016790005.1. Classification (GTDB taxonomy): domain Bacteria; phylum Pseudomonadota; class Gammaproteobacteria; order Burkholderiales; family Rhodocyclaceae; genus UBA2357. The sequence goes on along the minus strand of JAEUNS010000018.1, from coordinate 10,579 downwards.
CTCACCGAAACCTTCTCGTTCGGAAGCATGACGGGGTTCATCGATGCAGATGTACTCGGACTCGAACTCGCTCACTGGACGCCGGTGCGCTTCGATGCTGCACTCCGTAGCAGCGCTGGCGACTATCGGCGACGCATCAGCCAGCGTGCAGTCGAAAACATCGGAGCGCTGGGTGGCCCCGGCGCTGCACTCGCGATTCAGCGCGGATTCCTGAGCTTTTTTGATAGTTTTGGTTACCGTACAATCGGTTTGTCATGCAAATTGCGCGGCGATGTCTGTGTAATGGGTGGAATTGTCGTAAAGCCTGATGAGGGCGCGTTTACGATCGTGCAGGGCGGTGGCGTGCCGGCACTCAACGTCATCGGCTACAATCGGCGCGTAGATTGGGTTGAATTGGTCGACCGGATCAAACGGGTGGTCGAATCCAATGCGGCGCCTGTAATCGAATAGCCGCGCCGTGGCCGCCGGGTGATCTTGACCCGCGTTGCGATGTTCGCGCGTACGGAGTAGGGGCATGATGAGCATGAATGCCAGGCTTGTGCTTGGAACGGCGACGGCGTTGGCAATCGCGACCGCAGGATGCGTCACCATCAACATCTATTTTCCGGCGGCAGCTGCCGAGAAGGCTGCGGACCGCATCATCGACGAGGTGTGGCAACTGCGCGAAGGGCAAGCCGGCCCGGCTGAAGCCAAGACCGAGGAAGAAGCAAAATGAAGCTGATGATCATGCTGCGCCAAGTGTTTGTCATGGTTGCGCTGGCCCTGAGCGCGTTTGCGTTTGCTCAGGGTAATCTCGAGATCAACACGCCTGCGATTTCTGCGCTCCAGAAGTCGATGCAACAACGCCATGCGCAGCTTGCCCCCCTATATGCCAGCGGGGCCTTGGGTCTGACCGCAGACGGCAATGTGGCCTTGCGCGACGCTTCCGGCGTACCCATGGCGCAGCGTGGCCAGGTTAACGCGCTGGTGGCGGCAGAGAACGCAGATCGGGCGGCACTGTATCGCGAGATTGCACGCGCAAACGGCCATCCCGAGTGGGAGGCGGAAGTACGCAATACCTTCGCCCAGCGCTGGGTCGAACGTGCTCAGCCCGGTTGGTGGGTGCAGGGCGCCGGTGGGTGGACGGTGCGGTGATGCCGGTACTGATTTTCGACATCGAGACCATTCCCGACGTCGCGGGCATCCGTCTGCTGAATGGATTGCCCGATACGCTCGCAGATGCCGAAGTCGCCGAGTTTGCGTTTGCTCAGCGGCGTGCGTCGCACGGCAGCGATTTTCTTCAGCATCACCTCCAGCGGGTCGTGACGGTCTCCTGTGTGCTGCGAGATACCAAGGCATTCAGGGTGTTTTCACTGTCTGAACCGGAGAGCGGCGAAAAGCAGATCATCCAACGATTCTTTGACGGGATCGAGCGCTACACGCCGCAGATCGTGTCATGGAACGGTGGCGGATTCGACCTGCCGGTATTGCATTACCGGGGCCTGATGCATGGTGTATGTGCGCCTCGCTACTGGAATCAGGGCGAGGCAGACTACGACGATTCGCGCGAGTTCAAGTGGAACAACTACATCAGCCGCTACCACAATCGCCACCTCGATCTAATGGACCTGCTCGCGCTCTACCAGGCGCGGGCCAATGCACCGCTCGACCAGCTTGCCAAGCTGATGGGTTTTCCCGGCAAGCTCGGCATGGACGGGTCGGCCGTATGGCAGGCCTGGCAGGATGGCAAGATTGCCGAGATTCGCGACTACTGCGAAACCGACGTGGTCAACACCTACCTGGTCTACCTTGGCTTTCAGCGAATGCGCGGTGCACTCGATGATGCCGGATTCGCGGCTGAGTGTGCGCTAGTGCGTAGCGCGCTTGAAGCGATCGACGCCCCGCACTGGCAAGAGTTTCTGGCGGCCTGGCCGCGCTCCTAAAAGGATGAATGACGCATGGACCTGATCTTTACGATTCTCATCGGCATCATCGTTGGCTTGGTTGCACGGCTGTTCTTTCCCGGCAAGCAGGTAAGCGGTCTGATCATGACGGCGCTCCTCGGTATTGGTGGTGCGATGGTCGCAACCTACGGTGGTCAATTCATCGGCCTGTATCAGCCAGGCCAGACCGCCGGTTTCATCGGAGCGGTGATCGGCGCCTGCGTCTTGTTGTTCGTGTTCTCGCAGCTCAGGAAATGAGCTGCAGCTTCAAACGCGACATTTCAACCTGACCGATCCATGCTGATCAACTGCGTCGTCTACAAGAATGGCCACAAGCTGGCCGATATCGCCACCGAGTGCATCAGCGAATGGCTGCAAAAGCCCGATTGCATGGTGTGGGTCGCATTGCGTGATGCCAGTGACGAAGAGTTGGCACTGATGCAAACCGAGTTCGGTCTGCACGAACTTGCGATCGAAGATGCCCGCCATGGCCATCAACGCCCCAAGCTCGAGGAGTATGGCGAGATCGTCTTCGTCGTGATGCAGTTGCCCGAGGTCGACAACTGCGAACTGCGCATTGGCGAGGTGGCCGTTTTCGTCGGCCGGAATTTCGTGCTGTCGGTTCGGCGCGGCAGCAGCCATCATTTTCTTGGGGTGCGCGACCGGTGTGAGCGCGAGCCGCACCTGCTTCAACATGGCGCCGGTTTCGTCTTTTATGCGCTGATGGATGCGGTCGTCGATCGCTACTTTCCGATCATCGACAACATCGAATCCGAGCTCGACGAGATCGAGGCCGGCATTTTCGAAGCCGGTAAAGCCCGCCCCAGCGTCGAGCGCTTGTATGCGCTCAAGCGTCGCGCGACCGCGCTGCATCATGTGGTGGCACCGCTGCTGGAGGTTACCGCCAAGCTCCACGGTGGGCGGGTTCCGCCGGTGTGCGCGAGCACCCAGGAATACTTTCGTGACGTCCACGACCATCTGTCGCGCATCAACATTTCGATAGACACAATCCGCGACACCATCGGTACTGCGATCCAGGTCAATCTGGCGCTGGTCACCATCGAGGAGTCCGACACCACCAAACGGCTTGCGGCCTGGGCGGCGATCTTTGCGGTGTCGACTGCGCTGGTCGGTGTGTGGGGCATGAACTTTCAGAACATGCCCGAACTCGACTGGCAGTATGGCTACCCGATGGCGCTTGGCCTGATTGCGGCGGCTGGCGGAATCTTGTTCTGGCGGTTTCGCCGGGCAGGCTGGTTGTGAGCGGAATTCACGGTTCGCTCCACCCGCTGGCGGCCTTGACTCAACCCAAAGCTCCGTCCGCTGATCTCGTCGTCATCGCCTTGTGTGCCCAGTGGTGCGGAACCTGTCGCGAATTCCGGCTCTTGATGGAAGGGCTCGCGGCCGATCGTCCCGGGCTTGTGTTCGTTTGGGCCGACATCGAAGACGATGCCGCGCTGGTGGGCGATATCGAGGTCGAGAACTTTCCGACGCTGGCAATTTTCAGCCGGGGCAGGGCGATGTATTCAGGGCTTGTGCTACCGCAGGTCGCGGTGGTCGAGCAACTCATCCGCGCGATCGAGGCGGTCGGTACGGCCGGTTCGCCGCTATCGGCCATTCCGGCCGAAGTCGAAGCCCTTGGGATTGCGCTTCGGCTGGGCTCACTGCAACTTGCGGTCAATCCCGATAGCCCGGATTGAGCCGGTCGAGCTTGCGCAGTAGTGCTGGCCAGGCAAGTCCACCGCCCGCGCCCCGGGTCACCTTTTCCCACTGGGCGGGCGCGCCGTCAATGATTGCCTGACCGATCCGGCGTAGTGGCTGGCCACCACTTTGGGCGCGTACCTGCATCATGCAGGTCGCTTCGAAGAAATACATCGCAACGAAGGCCTCTGCCACCGAACGTCCAACCGTGAGCAGCCCGTGGTTGCGCAGCATCAGGAAGCGCTTGTTACCCAGGTCGCGCACCAGTCGGGGCTTCTCGTCGTCCTCGAGGGCTACGCCCTCGTAGTCGTGATAGGCGAGCGACGACAGCACGAAGATCGAATGCTGTGACAGCGGCAACACCCCATCTTGCTGCGCCGACACCGCCACGCCGTTCACGCTATGCACATGCAGCACGCAGGTGGCATCCTCGCGCGCGGCATGGATCGCGCTGTGAATCACGAACCCCGCCGGGTTGATCTCATGCGGGCTGTCGCTGATCTTGCGGCCTTCGAGATCCACCTTGACCAGGCTGGAGGCGGTGATCTCGTCGAACATCAGACCATAGGGATTGATCAGAAAGTGATGCTCCGGGCCGGGAATGCGTGCCGAGATATGGGTGAAGATGAGATCGTCCCAGCCGAACATCGCCACCAGGCGATAGCACGCGGCAAGATCGACGCGCTGCTGCCATTCAGCGGCGCTTGTGGACGAACGCAAAGTGCTGGCTGAGTCTTGCATGGCTCGCTCCGGAAAACGTCGGAAAGAATGATTTTATTGATAGACTCGCGCGGATTCGGAAGCAAGCACATCGACGCGATGACCCCAGTGACTCCTGAGCACCAAAGCGGTAGGCGATTTCTGGACTGGCTTGAAGGTCTCGTTGCGCGCTTCGACGAGCGCTTGCTGCAAGCCTCGTGTTCGCCCGGGGCACCGTCGGTGGGTATTGCCATGCTCGACCCCGAGCAAGCGCGTGCATTTCAGGCATTGCATGGGTGGTGCTTCGTTGGCGCAGGTTCGGGCCGCAGCCCTTTTGGGCGTCCATGGGCAATGCCGTCGGTAGAGCGGCGTTGCTCGGTTGCGGTTCTCACCGGCGATTCAGCGGTCAGGCGATCGCTTGTCGCCGAAGCCTTATGTCGAGAACTCGACGGGTCGCTGCTGCTCGCGGCCTGCAGCAGTCGGGTGGCAGGCCTGGCCTTGCGGCTACGGGTCAAGCTCGCTGATGCCACTTGGTGGCGAACACGTCGCGAGGCTGACCCCTGGGACAGTGGCTATCTTAGAGCGGATTCAAACGTGACGGGCGCGCTCGCCGGGTTCGCGCCGCGTCGCGCTACGCTGATCGTGATGCTTGAGCCGTCCGATGACCTGCTGGGCGCCGTGATCGCGCAACTTGGCGTGCGCAGCGCCGGCTTTCGTCATCCGCTGCGCTTGCTGATCGTCGCTGCGACGCCGCCAACTGCGTTGGCGCTCGAGCGCAAGGTCGGGCGCGGTGACCCGCTCAGTCGGGTGTTTTCCGGGGCTTGTCCCGGCGAGGTGACCATGGTGGCCCTCGAACGGCCATCGCGAGCCTGATCATGGGGGCCTTTGGAAATATTTGCCGAATCAGTTAATTGAGAATTTTCTGGTAGACTTGCGCGTTCCTAAACGAAGCGTTGGCTCAAATCAGCGCACCCCAGATGAACGACCCCGAACCACGATCTTACTTACTACCCAGACTTTCAGCCTTACTGTTTTTTCTCGCGATCACGCCCGGTATCGCGACCGCGTCCGAAGACGCTGCATCGGCCAACCCCACGGGCGGTGGCATTTTCTTGCTGCTGACCTACGTCTTGCTGGCCCTGCTGTTTTCGTTCATGTGCTCGGTGACCGAGGCCGTCCTGCTCAGCATCACCCCCACTTTCATCGGCAGTCTTGAAAAGTCCGACCCCCGGCGTGCTGCGGTTCTGCGCAAGCTCAAGGGCGAGAACATCGATCGCTCGCTTGCCGCGATTCTTACCGTGAATACCATCTCCCACACGGTGGGTGCAATCGGCGCCGGGGCTCAGGCGATCACCGTGTTTGGCAGTGCCTGGTTTGGCGTGTTTTCAGCCGTCATGACCTTGCTGATCCTGTTTCTGTCCGAGATCCTGCCCAAGACTCTGGGAGCGGTGTACTGGCGCAGCCTCACCGGGGTGACCGCCTGGTATGTGAGCGTTCTCATCAAGAGCATGTACCCGCTGATCCTCATTTCCGAGAAGTTCACCAAGCTGATCGCCCGTGGGCAGACGGTGCATGTCTTCAGCCGCGACGAGTTCATCGCCATGGCGAATATTGGCGAGGCCTCGGGGCATATCAACGATCGCGAATCGCGCATCATCCGTAACCTGTTTCGCTTCGGTTCGCTGCGCGCGCAGGACGTCATGACGCCGCGCACCGTGGTCGTGGCCCTGCAGCAGGATCAAAGCATCTCGCAGGCCCTCAAGGCGAGAGTCAACATCCCGTTCTCGCGCATACCGGTGTACGGCGCCGACCTCGATGACGTGACCGGCTTCGTGATCCGCGAGGACTTGTTGCTTGCCCAGACCCAGGGCACCGGCAATCGACCCTTGACCGCAGTGCGGCGCGAGATCCTCGCGGTGGCCGGCGCCACGCCGCTCTCCAGCTTGCTCGAGCAACTTATCGACCAGCGCCGTCACATCGCCGTCGTGATCGGCGAATATGGTGAAACCCGGGGCGTCGTGACGCTGGAAGACGTCGTCGAAACCCTGCTGGGCATCGAGATTGTAGATGAGGGTGACAAGGTCGAAGACATGCAGGGTCTGGCCCGCCAACTGTGGACAAAACGCATGCGCGGGCTTGGACTCGAGTTCGACGAGACCAACCCGGGCGCTGCGGGTGTCGAGTCCAGCCGGGTAAAGCCGGCTGGTGCAGACGCAAGATCGCTGTCGTTGACCAAGCCGGATTCCGGACACTGATCCAGGTAGCACGTCCGGATGTCCGGGTCCGTGCTGAAATCCTTCCGTACCCAGCCCTCGCGGGCTTACCCATTATCTGCACCCTGCAAACATGGAAATTCTGATTCTTGCCAGCCTGATCATATTGAACGGGCTCTTTGCGATGGCCGAGATCGCCCTCGTCACCGCCCGCCGCTCCCGGCTTGGCCGCCTTGCCGATGAGGGTGACCGCGGCGCTTGCGCAGCGATGCGACTGAGTGAGGAGCCGAATCGGTTCTTATCGACGATACAGATCGGGATCACCTCGATCGGCATATTGAGCGGCATCTTCGGTGAGGCTGCGCTGGCCGAGCCACTCGCCCTGTGGTTGCAGGATTTCGGGCTCGGCCAGCGTGGCAGCGAACTCGGTGCGACCGTACTGGTGGTGGTGGTCGTGACCTATGTTTCGATCGTCGTCGGCGAACTTGTCCCCAAGCGCATCGCACAACTCGATCCGGAGGGCATCGCCATGCTGGTCGCACGCCCGATGACTGCGCTGGCGGTGTTGTCGCGCCCCTTCGTATTCTTGCTGTCGGTGTCGACCACGCTGGTGCTGAAGCTGCTCGGCCAGGACGACAAGCCGCCTCCGAGCGTCACCGAAGAAGAGATCCACGCCATGCTCGATGAGGGTTCCGAGGCTGGCGTCATCGAGAAGAACGAACACGAGATGGTCCGCAACGTGTTTCGGCTTGATGATCGCCAGATCGGTACACTCATGGTGCCGCGTTCCGATATCGTTACCCTCGATGTGACGCTGCCGCTCGACGACAACCTTGCGCGCATCGCGGATTCCTATCATTCGCGCTTTCCGGTCTGCCGCGGCAATCTTGACGACATACTCGGCACCATCTCCGCCAAGGCGCTCTTCAAGCAGACCCTTGGCGGCGGATCGACCGACCTGACTGCACAACTCGAGCCGGCGGTGTTCGTGCCTGAATCGCTTACCGGCATGGCACTTCTCGAGCAGTTTCGCGCCTCGCGCACCCACATGGTGTTCGTCGTTGATGAATATGGTGAGGTACAGGGCATCGTGACCTTGCAGGATGTGCTCGAGGCCGTCACCGGTGAGTTTCAATCCGAAGAGCCGGACGACGCCTGGGCGGTGCAGCGCGCGGACGGCTCATGGCTGCTCGATGGCCTGATTCCGGTGCCGGAGCTCAAGGATCGGCTCGAACTCAAGTCCACGCCCGAAGAGGATAAGGGTCGCTTTCACACCCTGTCGGGTATGATCATGTGGCTGATGGGTCGCCTGCCGCGGACCGGTGACATCGTCGAATGGGAAAACTGGCAACTCGAGGTCGTCGATCTCGATGGCAAGCGGATCGACAAGGTTCTCGCCAGTCTCATACCCGACCCCACCCCGGAGGGCCCGCTCGAGGCGGGCAGTGAAGCCGGCCTTCAGACCGGCGAGTGAGAACCGGGCCCGTTTGCAGCGCCAGTGGGGGCGTTGCGCCGGTCCTGTAGCCGTTACAAAAGCTCCGTCCGATCTGCGATTCCGAGTTCGCGGAGCGCTTCGACTACGGCCAGCGCTGTGCTCTTTTGACGTGTTTCGGTATGGCAACTCGCTAGTATCTGGTGGCTGCCCAGGGTGGCACGGGCTGGAAAACCCGAATCAATTCATCCAGAAACACCCGTACCTTGGGCAGGCGTACCCGGCTGGGGGTATAGCAGGCGTATAGGTGGCGGCCGAAGGCAGAGCGGGGTTCAAAGTCGGTGAGTAGCCTTTGCAGCCGGCCGTCGGCGAGTTCGGTAGCACACACATAGGTTGGCAGGATCGCCAGGCCGTGGCCTTGCAGCACGGCCTCGAGCATGCAGTCGGTATTGTTGTGCTGGATGCGCGCATGTACCGGAATGTCGATTTCGTGTCCGTCATGATTGCGCAGGTGCCAGATACGCTGTTCGCGCTGCAGATAACTGAAGCACTGGTGGCGAGTCAGATCCTGCGGCAGCTGCGGGATGCCATTACGCTCAAGATAGGTCGGTGCGGCGCAGATGACCCGGTCGAGATCGACGATCTTGCGTGCAACGGCATCTTCCGGCGGGGCCTTGGTCATGCGCAGTGCGAGGTCGATGTTGTCGTCGGCCAAGTCGAGCACGTCGTCACTGAGGATGAGTTCGCACTCGAGTTCGGGATGGCGGGTCACGAGCTCGGGCAGCAGCGGGGCGATGTAACGCCGGCCAAAGCTCACCGTCGCGCTGATGCGCAGCGTGCCGCGAGGGTGGTCGCCGAGATTGCGTACTGCGAGTTCGGTGCGCTGCATCTCTTCGAGCGTGCGCTGTGCGTGCTGCAGGAAGATTTCGCCCGCCGGCGTAAGGGTCAGCCTGCGGGGCGCGCGGTCGATCAGGCGGGTGCCGAACGCGCGCTCGAGCTCGCCGATCTGTTTGCTGATCTGGGCGCGGGTGCAACCCAGGCTGCGTGCGGCCGCGGCCATGCTGCCACCATTGACGACCTTGATGAAACTCTCCCAGCTGCTCAACCATCGCATGTGTCAATGATCCGTTGACATAATGGATCGAATTATGGGCTTTGCGGCAACGATTCCGGCAACTATTCTGCCGCTATGATCAACCTCACATAACCGACCGGCAGGCAGGCTTTCATGTTTCACATATTGCGCAGACCCGATGTGCTGTTCATCACCCTCGCCGGCGCCGGCATCCTGGCGATCACGATGGGGGTGCGCCAGTCTCAGGGCTTGTTCGTGAGTCCGCTCAACACCGGCACGGGTCTGGGCATCGCCACGATCAGCCTTGCCTTGGCGGTTGGGCAATTTGCCTGGGGCGCGGTTCAGCCGCTCGCCGGTGCGGCGGCGGACCGCTTTGGTCCGGGTATGGTGCTGATTGCCGGCATTCTGCTGATGGCGCTGGGGGGCGCAGTCACACCGTTCATCGACTCCGGTTTTGGCCTGATGGTGACGATGGGCTTGATGATGGCGATGGGTTCGGGCGCGGCGAGTTTTTCGGTGCTGATGGGGGCCGCGGCCCAGCGCCTGCCGCCCGAGGCCCGCGGGGCGGCGTCGGGGGTGATCAATGCGGGCGGGTCGTTCGGCCAGTTCGTGTTCGCGCCGATCGCGCAGAAACTCATCCAGGTGCTGGGCTGGGCCGGGGCGATGTGGTCTATGGCAGCAATGACGCTACTGGCGCTGCCGCTGGTGCGCAAGGTCGCAGGAAGTGGCCATGCGCCGGCGCATCATCATGAGGAAGATACCGGGGTGATGCGGGCGATCAGTAGCGCGATCAAGGATCGCAGCTACATACTGCTGCATCTGGGTTTCTTCACCTGCGGGTTTCACATCGCGTTTCTGGTCACCCACCTGCCGGGTGAGGTCGACCTGTGCGGTCTTCCGCCAGCGGTGGCGAGTTGGTCGCTTGCAATCATCGGTTTGGCAAACATTTTCGGCAGCCTGTATGCCGGCTCATGTGTGAGCAAGTACCGCAGCAAGAACGTGCTCGCGGCAATGTATGCTTCGCGTGCTCTGCTGATCGCGGTCTATCTGGTTGCCCCCAAGACCGAGCTGACCTTTTACCTGTTTGCCGCCGGGCTGGGCTTCACCTGGCTTGCCACGGTGCCGCCGACCGCAACACTGGTCGGCAAGCTGTTCGGCATCCGCTACCTCGCGACCCTGTTCGGTCTCACGCTTTTATCGCACCAGATCGGCGGCTTTCTCGGGGCGTATCTGGGCGGGCTCGCGATCACGGCCTTCGGCGACTTCACCTGGATGTGGTATGCCGACATGGCGCTGGCCGTGTTTGCCGCGCTCGTGAATCTGCCGATTCGCGAGGCGCCGGTCGTGGCGCGGGTGGCGACCGCCTAATCCATCCAGGGTCCGGAAAGCTCACCGTTCACCGCTAACGACCTTGATCTTGCCGACCATGCCGGCTTCGAAGTGGCCGGGAAGCAGGCAGGCAAAGTCGAAGTCGCCGGGCTGGTTGAAATGCCAGATGATCTCGCCGGTTTCGCCGGGGGGCACATGGGCCATATAG
>JAEUNS010000438.1 GCA_016790005.1 Zoogloeaceae bacterium | reverse complement strand
GACGCATTCCTCCAGAAGATCATCCATTGTGATTGTGACTGCTTTTATGCAGCGGTCGAGATGCGCGACGATCCGACCCTGGCCGGGCGTCCGCTTGCAGTGGGTGGGCGTCCGGACCGGCGCGGGGTCATCGCGACCTGCAATTACGAGGCGCGTGCCTTCGGGGTGCGCTCGGCGATGGCGACGGCGCACGCCCTGAGGTTGTGCCCGCATCTGGTCATGCTGCCGCCGGATTTCGAGCGCTATCGTGCGGCGTCGCGCCAGATTCTCGCGATCTACCGCGACTACACGCCATTGGTCGAGCCGCTGTCACTCGATGAAGCCTATCTTGACGTGACCGGGGTGGAGCGCTGCTCGGGCAGTGCCACCCTGATGGCACGCGAGATTCGCGCGCGCATCCAGGCCGAGGTCGGCATCACCGCATCGGCCGGGATCGCGCCCAACAAGTTCGTGGCAAAGGTGGCCAGTGACTGGAACAAACCGAATGGCCAGTTCGTGGTGCGGCCAGCCGACCTTGATGCATTTGTGGCGGCCCTGCCGGTCAAGAAGATTTTCGGTGTGGGCAAGGTCACTGCGAACAAGCTTGCCAGCCTGGGGGTCGAGACCTGTGGTGATCTGCGCAGCTGGAGTCTGGCGGATCTCACCCATGCATTCGGCAGTTTCGGCGCGAGTCTCCATCGCCTTTGCCGTGGCGTGGATACCCGCCGGGTGGTGCCGGATCGGGTGCGCAAGTCGCTTTCGGTCGAAACCACCTTCGATATTGACCTGCCTGATCTCGCAGCATGCATGCGCGAGTTGCCACCCTTGCTTGCGGAATTCGAGCGTCGTTTTGCCAGGGCGCATGAGGTCGCACCCGTGCACAAGGCATTCGTGAAGATCCGCTTTTCCGACTTCACTCACACCACCGCCGAGTGCATGGCGGTCACGCCATCGGGTGAAACCTGGCGTCGGCTGCTTGCCGAGGCTCAGGCGCGCAAGGCGCTGCCGGTGCGACTCATGGGTGTGGGCGTGCGTTTTGCGCCGCTCGTAGACCCGGCGCTCGCATCCGCTCAGCTCGCGCTGTTCGAAGCTTAAGCGGCCGCCACCGGATCGTTCAGGGGTTCAGGCGTTCTTGCCCTTTTGCCACAACACATCGCCGCGGCCACCGGCCCGGTTCAAGACCCGTGCCAACACGAACAGCAGGTCCGAGAGCCGGTTTAGATATTGGCGCGGTCCGTCGCCGACGGCCTCTTCGAGCGCGAGCGCGACCAGCGCCCGTTCCGCGCGACGGCACACGGTGCGGGCCTGGTGGGTGATAGCGGCCGGGCGTGTGCCACCCGGCAGGATGAAGTCCTTCAGCGGCTCGAGGGGTTCGTTGAAGTGGTCGAGAGTTTCTTCGAGTTTGGTCACCTGCTTGTCGGTGATCATGGTCATGCCGGGAATGCAGACCTCGCCGCCGAGGTCGAACAAGTCATGCTGCACGTCGGTTAGCAGCGCTCGCACGTCATCGGGCAACTCTTCCGTGAGCAGCACGCCGATCACCGCGTTGCACTCGTCAACCTCGCCCAACGCATGAATGCGCAGGCTGTTCTTGGATACCCGCTTGCCGTCGCCCAGGCCGGTGGTGCCGGCGTCACCGGTGCGGGTGTAGATCTTTGAGAGTCGGTGTCCCATGGGTGTCTGCCTCGTTGTTGGGGGTGGTTAGCGCGCCATTATAGTGCGCGAGAGGGGCCACACAGGTGCGTGGTCGTGGCTGTGCTGATGGTCGAGTCATTGACGCTTGCGAGTGGGCGCGCGTAACATGCGATACGTTGCGTATTACATTATTTCTCAGGAGACGCATGATGACGCTTTCGATCAGGCTCGAGCCCGAACTCGAGCGCGATCTCGCGCTGGCCGCCGAGCGAACCGGGCGGAGCAAGAGCGACATCGTGAAGAGTTGCCTGCGCGAGCATCTTGCCCGGCTCGCGCTGCACAAGACGCCTTATGAACTGGGCGAGGATTTGTTTGGTGGTAACGACTCCGGTCCGGTTGATCTCGCCGAGGATCGCAAGGCCTATCTGACCGAATTGCTGCATGCCAAGCATGATCGTTGATGCCGGGCCGCTGATTGCGCTGTTCAATCCGGGCGATCGCTTCCATGATCGCTGCGTGAGCTTCATGCGCGACTGTAATGCGACGCTCGTGACGACCTGGCCGGTTTTGACCGAGGCCCTGCATTTGCTGGGGTTCAGCGTGAATGCTCAGTTGCGCCTGTTGCACTGGATCGAGCGCGGTGCGCTCTCGGTCGTGGACCTCGCACCTGGAAGTGTCGCCGCCGCGGCGCGGTTGATGGAAACCTACCGTGACCGGCCAATGGATCTTGCCGACGCATCCGTCGTGCTGCTGGCCGTGCAGAGCGGCGCACGGGATGTGCTATCCATCGACAGTGATTTTGATATCTACAGGCTGCCGGATGGTGGCTGGCTGAACAACGTGATGCGACTGAACGCAAACTGACCCCAACGGGAACAAAAAATGAAATCCGCTGAAATCCGAGACAAATTCCTGAAATTCTTTGAGTCCAAGGGACACCAGATCGTCGCATCCAGTTCGCTGGTGCCGCATGACGATCCGACCCTGCTGTTCACCAATGCCGGGATGAACCAGTTCAAGGACGTCTTCCTCGGCTTCGACAAGCGCCCCTACACCCGCGCCACCACCTCGCAGAAATGCGTGCGGGCCGGCGGCAAGCACAATGACCTCGAGAACGTCGGCTACACCGCCCGTCATCACACCTTCTTCGAGATGCTCGGCAACTTCAGCTTTGGCGACTACTTCAAGCGCGACGCGATCGCTTATGCGTGGGAGCTTCTAACCGACGTATTCAAGTTGCCCAAGGACAAGCTTTGGGTGACCGTGTACGCCGAGGACGACGAAGCCTACGACATCTGGACCAAGGAGGTCGGTGTGCCGGCCGAGCGGGTGATTCGCATCGGCGACAACAAGGGCGCGCGCTACGCCTCCGACAACTTCTGGATGATGGGCGACACCGGCCCGTGCGGCCCGTGCACCGAGATCTTCTACGACCACGGCCCGGAGATCTGGGGCGGGCCTCCGGGGTCGCCCGAAGAAGACGGCGATCGCTACATCGAGATCTGGAACAACGTGTTCATGCAGTTCAACCGCGACGAGAGCGGGGTAATGCATCCCTTGCCCAAGCCTAGTGTCGACACCGGCATGGGCCTCGAACGCATCTCGGCAGTGCTGCAACATGTGCATGCTAACTACGAGATTGACTTGTTTCAGAAGCTCATTGCCGCCGCAGCGCGCGAAACCGCCTGCACCGATCTCGAAAGCCCCAGCCTGCGGGTGATCGCCGACCACATCCGCGCCTGCGCCTTCCTGATTGCCGACGGTGTCATCCCCGGCAACGAGGGGCGTGGTTACGTGTTGCGGCGGATCATCCGGCGTGCGATCCGGCATGGTTACAAGCTCGGTGCGCGCGCGGCATTCTTCCATCGCCTGGTGGCCGACCTGTCCGCCGAGATGGGCGAGGCCTATCCCGAGTTGCGCGAGCATCAAGCGCGCATCACCGCGGTGCTCAAGCAGGAAGAAGAGCGATTTTTTTCGACCATCGAGAATGGCATGGAGATTCTCGAGGCCGAACTCGCGGCGATGCGTAACGGCGGCATCAAGGTCTTTTCGGGCGAGACCGCCTTCAAGCTGCATGACACCTTCGGCTTTCCGCTCGACCTCACCGCCGACGTCTGTCGCGAGCGCGAGGTGAGCGTCGATGCGGCCGCCTTCGATGTGGCGATGGCGCGCCAGAAGGATCAGGCCCGTGCCGCGGGCAAGTTCAGGATGGCGACCAACCTGGAGTATGCCGGTCCGGATACCGCCTTTCATGGCTACGAGTTGCTCGAGGAGCGTGGCAAGGTGCTGGCGCTCTATCGCGACGGTTCGCCGGTCGACGAGCTGTCGGAAGGGGAGCAGGGCGTCGTGGTGCTGGACAACACGCCTTTCTATGCCGAATCCGGTGGTCAAGCGGGCGATCGTGGCGAACTGCGCGCGAGCGGCGGCATTTTCGGGGTCGAGGACACGCTCAAGGTTCAGGCGGCTGTGTTCGGGCATCATGGTGTGGTCAAGACCGGCCGGATCGCCGTTGGCCAGGAGGTGGGCGCCAGGGTCGACGCGAGCGCGCGCGCGGCAACCGCCCGCAACCATTCGGTCACCCACTTGATGCACAAGGCCTTGCGCCAGGTGCTGGGCGGCCACGTACAGCAAAAGGGCTCGCTGGTCGATCCCGACAAGACCCGCTTCGACTTCACCCACACCGCGCCGCTCACGGCCGAGGAGATCCGTGAGGTCGAAGAGCTGGTGAACGACGAGATTCTCGCCAATGCCGAAACCCGCGCCGAAGTGATGGCGCTCGAAGATGCGCAGAACACCGGCGCAATGATGCTGTTCGGCGAGAAGTACGGCGAGCAGGTGCGGGTGCTCAGTATCGGCTCGTCGGTCGAACTGTGTGGCGGCACGCATGTGTCGCGCACCGGCGATATCGGCCTGTTCAAGATCGTGGCCGAGGGCGGGGTGGCGGCCGGCATCCGGCGGGTCGAGGCTGTTACCGGGCGCAATGCACTGCGCTATCTGCAGGCGCAGGAGCGTCGGGTACAGGGTGTTTCGGCGCTGCTCAAGGTGCAACCGGACGATGTCGCAGAGCGCGTGGTCGCAATCATGGACAACGCCCGCAGCATCGAGAAGGAGTTGCAGCGCCTCAAGAGCAAGCTGGCGTCATCGCAAGGTGATGACCTCGCGTCGCAGGCGTTTGAAGTCGGTGGTGCCAAGGTGCTCGCCGCGGTGCTCGACGGTGCGGACGTGCCGACCTTGCGCGAGAGCCTGGACAAGCTCAAGGACAAGCTCAAGTCCGCCGCGATCGTGCTGGGTTCGGTCAGCGATGGCAAGGTCAGCCTGATCGCGGGTGTCACCGCCGATCTGACCACGAAGGTGAAGGCGGGCGAGCTGGTTAATTTTGTCGCCCAACAAGTGGGCGGGAAAGGTGGCGGGAGGCCCGACATGGCTCAGGCTGGAGGTACCGACCCCGAAAAGCTGCCCGCGGCGCTGGCAGGCGTCAAGGATTGGGTGGCGGCAAAGCTGCACTGCTGAGCGTTTGAGCCGTGCGGAACGCCCCGGCGTGTGCTGTTACGAACCCACCCGGAGCTTCCGCAATGACTGTCCGTCTCTCCGAAGGCTCAGAACGGTAGCTTCAGCCCCGGCCAGACGGCGTCGATCGCACGACGAAAATCGGCCTGAATGCGCGCAATCGCGGTGTCGCTGTCGGCCTCGAAGCGCAACACCACCACCGGCGTGGTGTTGGAAGGGCGCGCCAGACCGAACCCGTCCGGGTATTCGACCCGCACGCCGTCGATCGTGATGATTCCGTCGGCCCCGTTGAATTGTGCCGATTCGCGTAGCCGTTTGACCAGCTCGAAGGGCTCGCCTTCGTTCATCTCGATGTTGAGTTCCGGCGTGCTGACCGCATCGGGCAGGGCCTTGAGAACTGCGCTGGGGTCGCTTGCTCGCGACAGGATCTCGAGGAGGCGTGCGCCCGCATAGAGGCCGTCGTCGAAGCCGTACCAGCGCTCCTTGAAGAACATGTGGCCACTCATCTCGCCCGCGAGCGGTGCGCCGGTTTCCTTCAGCTTTGCCTTGACCAGTGCATGGCCGGTGTTCCACATCGTGGCCTTGCCGCCATGGCGGGTTATCCAGCCGGCAAGATTCCGGGTGCATTTGACGTCGTAGATGATCTCGCCGCCGGGTACGCGGCTCAGCACGTCGGCGGCAAACAGCATCAGTTGCCGGTCGGGATAGATGATCTCGCCGTCCTTGGTGACGACACCCAGGCGGTCGCCATCGCCGTCGAAGGCAAGCCCCAGCTCGGCATCGGTGTCCTTCAGGGCGCGGATGAGATCTTGAAGGTTCTCGGGCTTCGAGGGGTCGGGGTGATGATTCGGGAAGCTGCCATCGACTTCGCAGAAGAGCTCCACCAGTTCGCAGCCGAGCTGGCGAAACAGCGCCGGCGCGACTCCACCGGCGACGCCGTTGCCGCAGTCGAGCACGATCTTCATCGGGCGGGCGAGCTTGACGTCTGACACCACGCGGGCGATATAGGCCTCGTCGATATGGGCATTGCGTAATGCGCCGTTGCCGTGGGCGAGGTTGTTGCTGGCGATACGGTTGCGCAGCGCCTGGATCATGGGGCCGTACAGGGTCTCGCCGCCCAGCACCATCTTCAGCCCATTGTAGTCGGGTGGGTTGTGGCTGCCGGTTACACTCACGCACGAGTGGGTGCCGAGATGATGGGCGGCAAAGTAGGTCAGCGGCGTCGGCACACAGCCAATATCGACCACATCGACACCCGCTGCGCGGATCCCGTCGGCAAGTGCGCCTGCAAGCGCCGGGCCGGATAGGCGGCCGTCGCGGCCGACGGCGATCTCGCGTTGATCGCGCACCTTGGCCTCGGTGCCCAGCGCATGCCCGATTGCACGCACGGCGTCTTCGGTCAGGGTGCGATCCACGATGCCGCGAATGTCATAGGCCTTGAAGATCTCGGCTGCGGGAAGTGAGTGGGCGGCTTGGCTCATGGCTCGATGACTGGCTTGGTTGTGCGAGCGTCGATTATCGCAGAAAGCTGCGTTTGGATTCGAGCGTGATGAGCACGGGAAATGACTCCTCCGGGTAGGCAACGTGCGGCTGGGCCCGAAAGTGGGCGAGGATGCGGTCCGGTAGCCAGTTCAGCTTGCCAGGCGGATTACCGGTCAGAAAACCGGCATGACCGCCCCCCGGCGGACATTCGAAGCTCACCGCGCTCGGGAGCTCACTTGGCAGCGGCCACGCAGAGGCAGGCACGAAAGGGTCGTTGCGGGGGTTGATGATCAGCGTCGGCACCTGAATGCGCGCAAGCCAGGGCTTGCTCGAGGCTCGTTGCCAGTAGTCGTCGGCTCCGGAGTAACCGTGCACTGGTGCGGTGAACGCATCATCGAACGCATGCAGCGTTCTGGAAGTACGTGCCCTGGCAATGTCGAACTCGCCCGGATGGCGAAGATGCTTGTGCTCCGCCTTGCGAACGAGCGTCTTGAGAAAGTGCCGGGTGTACAGGATGTTGAAGCCGCTGCCCAACGCATGGCCCGAGATCGCGAGGTCGAGCGGGGCGCAGACCGATACCGCAGCATCGACGATGTTCGTTGCATGCTGCGCCTGCTCCCCCAGCCATTTGAGCAGCGCGTTGCCGCCTAGCGAAACACCGCTTGCGAATAACGGGGCAGAACCGGCCCGGGTGCGCAGCAGGCGCAGCATCCAGTCGATCTCGTCGCTGTCGCCTGAGTGATAGGCACGCAGCAAACGATTTGGCTCACCCGAGCAGCCACGAAAATGAGGGACCACGCCTCGCCAGCCAAGCGTTTGGACCGCACGCATCAGGCTGCGCGCATAGTGACTGCGGCTGGATCCTTCTAGGCCGTGAAACAACACCACCAGCGGCGTAGTGTCCGAACCGGAGCTCAGCCAGTCGAAATCCACGAAGTCGCCATCGGCGGTTTCGATGCGCTCGCGTCGATACGGCGGCGTCACCCCCTTGCGAAGCAGGGGCACGATGGTCTGCAGGTGTCCGCCAGGAAGCCAGTGCGGCGAGGTAATTGTCGATGCCACGGTCGCCCGGGCCTCAATGCACCGTGCGGGGGTTGGTGTGATTCGGCAACTCGAGGATCTCGGGTGTTGCGGATGCATGATGGAGCACCATCTTCCAGCCATATGCGCCACGCATGTATACGTTGGTGGCCACCAAGGGCGGTTGCAGGTTCTCTTCGCCCTCGACCGATACATGCTCCATAACGCTATGTACCGTCAGCAGCATGCTGGTATTGGCCATCAACTGGGTGGTGCGCACTCCGAGGCGCACGCCACCCGTGAATAACTGGCGCCATGATTCGCGCACGTTTGCAAGGCCTACGAGGCGCGCGCCGTCAGGGTGAATGCAGACGACCTCGTCATCCTCCGACCATACCGCCATCATGGCTTTGAGATCGGAGCGCGCGAGCGCTTCGTAGAATGCGATCTCGGCTTCGTTCGCGGAATTGAAGTTCTGCTTGCTCACTGTTCTACCTGAACACAGATTGCCTCTGCAGCAATAGGAGACGACCGCAGTGACGAAGAAAGGCGGACGGACTCACCAACGGCCGTCGCGGCCGGGTATGGAAACCGGAAAGACAGGCCCGCAATCTCGCAGCGGACCTGTTTGGCGATCAGTGATGCCCCTTGGGGCGCTCTCCCGTCAGCATGTAACGGGCGCTGCAGTAGGGGCAGACAGCCTCGCCGTGCTCGAGCACGTCGAGAAACACTCTCGGATGCTGGGCCCACAATGGCGCACCAGGACGCGGGCAGGAGAGGGGAAGATCCTTGGCGGTAATTGCCACGGTCAGGGACTTTTCGTTGGTTTCAGCCATGATGGTTCCGCTCAGACGTAAGCAAGCCAATGATCATACTCGGGTGCGCGCCCGTTCACGATGTCGAAGAACCGCGCCTGGATCTTGGCTGTGATAGGACCGCGCTTGCCCTCGCCGATCACGCGACTGTCGAGCTCGCGAATCGGGGTGACTTCGGCAGCCGTACCGGTGAAGAAAGCCTCGTCTGCGATATAGATGTCATCGCGTGTGAGTCGCTTCGACTGCACTTCGAGACCGAACTCGCGGGCAACATTGATCACCGAGTCACGGGTGATGCCGGTGAGCGCTGACGCAATCTCGGGTTCGTAGATCTTGCCGTCCTTGATCACGAACAGATTTTCCCCTGCACCCTCGGCGACAAAACCCTGGGTGTCGAGCAGTAGCGCCTCGTCGTAACCCTCCTGGGTGACCTCGAGGTTGGCCAGGATCGAGTTTGCGTAGGTGCTGGCGACCTTTGCTCGCGGCATCGTGACGTTGACATGATGGCGCGCAAACGATGAAGTCTTGACCCGAATCCCCTTCTCAAGACCTTCTTCACCCAGGTAGGCGCCCCACGGCCAGGCAGCAATTGCGACATGCACGGTCGCACCGCGGGTGGAAATACCCATCTTCTCCGAGCCGTAAAAAGCAATTGGGCGCAGATAGCATGACTCGAGCTTGTTGGCACGCACCACGTCGAGCTGGGCCTGCATGAGTTCATCCTTCCCATAAGGAATCGACATCATGTAGATCTTGCCCGAGTTGAGCAGGCGCTGAGTGTGTTCCGCAAGGCGAAAGATCGCTGTGCCCTTGACCGTGTTGTAGGCGCGGACCCCCTCGAACACCGACAGGCCGTAATGGAGGGAGTGGCTTAGAACGTGGGTCGTGGCGTCACGCCATGGTACGAGCTTGCCGTCGTACCATATGAACCCGTCGCGGTCGGACATGGACATGGGAAAAATCTCCTGCGTGTTTGAATGTCAGGGTGGGTGTTCGAGGTGTCACCGCATTACAGCGACCATCGGCGAACCCACATCGGGGCCATGATTTTAGCGCAAAGTCGGATTGCACGTGATGACGCAAATGAAAAGGGCCGGCATGGCGTGCCGGCCCTTTTCCGGGCGCAATGATCAGGAATGCCTTACCAGAGCCTTTCGAGTGCCTTGAGGACGTTGCGACGGCTTAACTGACCGATCAGCTTGCTTTCGCTCACCACCGGATAACAGCGGAAAGGCAGGGTCATGAACATTTCAGCCGCCTCGGTCAGCGTTGCGTCACCTTCCAGTGTGGTCACATTGTGCGTCATGAACTCGCTGACCCGCCCACCTCGTTCTTCATAGTAGGACGCATTCAGTGCAACCTTGAGGCAGTCCTTTTCCGAAAGAAAACCGACCACCTTGCCCAAGTGATCAACGACCGGTGCGCCCGTCATTTCGTGCTTGAGCAGCTGATGGATGGCGTCGAGCACGTCCATTTCCGGCGCGAAAGCGAGCGGATCGCCTGACATATACTCCCTGACCAGCAGCGATTGGAGCATCTTCTCCCCTTTCTTCTTCATCGTTGTTGTTCCGCTTCTTGTTGGGCTGCGAGCACGGCTGCCTGCTGACGGGCTGCGCGCTTGGGGCAGGGTTTGCTGCACCCGGCATCGCAGTCGAGTCCGAGCTTGTCAAGGCCGCCGCAACTTCCGCCGACGGGTTTGCGCCCCATCATTACACCGATGGCGAGGCCCAGCGCAGCAAGCGCCATGATGACGAAGGTAAAGAGAAACGTGGTCATGTGATCTCCTGTTTTGAAAGGACGGGCGCGTGCCCATCGCCTTCCAGCAGTTAGCCGCCAAAGTCGTCCAGCATGATGTTTTCGCGCTCGACACCCAGATCAAGCAGCATTTGGATCACGGCAGCGTTCATCATCGGCGGGCCGCACATGTAGAACTCGCAATCTTCTGGAGCTGGATGGTTCTTCAGATAGTTTTCGTACAGCACGTTGTGAATGAAGCCGGTGTAACCCGTCCATTCATCTTCCGGCAGCGGGTCGGAAAGGGCGACATGCCACTGGAAGTTTTCGTTTTCGGCGGCCAGGGTGTCAAAGTCCTGAACGTAGAACATTTCGCGCTTGGATCGGGCTCCGTACCAGAAGCTCATCTTGCGCTTGGTCTTGATGCGGCGAAGTTGATCGAAAATGTGTGAGCGCATCGGCGCCATGCCAGCGCCACCGCCGACGAAGACCATCTCGTTTTCAGTTTCGCGCGCAAAGAACTCGCCAAAGGGGCCGGAGATGGTTACCTTGTCGCCCGCCTTCAGACCGAAGATAAAGGACGACATCTTGCCCGGCGGCACACCCTCGGCGCGTGGCGGTGGGGTGGCGATCCGCACGTTGAGCATGATGATGCCGCGCTCTTCAGGGTAGTTCGCCATTGAGTAGGCACGAATCACCTCTTCGTCCACCTTGGACACGTACTGCCAGATGTTGAAGCGGTCCCAGTCCTCCCTGAAGCGTTCCTGAATGTCGAAGTCCTTGTAGTTATGGACGTGCGGCGGGCATTCAATCTGGATGTAACCACCGGCACGGAAATCGACATGTTCGCCCTCCGGCAATTCGAGGACGAGTTCCTTGATGAAGGTCGCGACGTTGTCGTTGGAGCGAACGGTGCACTCCCACTTCTTGACGCCGAAGACCTCTTCGGGAACCTCGATCTTCATGTCTTGCTTGACTGCAACCTGGCAGGCGAGCCTATCGCCCTCGCGCGCTTCGCGCTTGTTGATGTGACCGGTCTCGGTTGGCAGGATCGCACCGCCACCCTCGAATACCTTCACCCGGCACTGTGCGCAGGTCCCACCACCGCCACAGGCGGAACCGACGAAAAGTTTCGCTCCGGCCAACGCACCGAGTAACTTGCCGCCGACTGGAACCTCGATTGTCTTCTCGTTGTTGATGTTGATCTTGACGTTGCCGGATGCGACCAGCTTCGAGCGCGCACCAAGAATCACGTACACCAGAATGATGACGATTCCGACGAAGAACAAGACGCCTAATATGATTTCAGTCATGAATGAGTACCTCGTCGCGTCAGAGCTGGATGCCGGAGAATGACATGAAGCCCAGCGACATCAATCCGGCCGATATGAAAGTGATGCCCAGCCCTTGCAGCCCCGCCGGAATGTCGGAGTATTTGAGCTTTTCGCGGATCGCCGCCAGCAGCGTAATCGCGAGTGCCCAGCCGACGCCCGAGCCGATGCCGTAAGTGACGCTCTCGGCAAAGTTGTAGTCGCGTTCGACCATGAACAGGGTGCCACCAAGGATCGCGCAATTAACCGTTATCAGGGGCATGTAGATGCCCAAGGCGTTGTAGAGCGCCGGCACGTACTTGTCGAGGAACATCTCGAGGATCTGTACCAAAGCAGCGATGATGCCGATGTAACTGATCAGGCCCAGAAAGCTGAGATTAACTTCAGGCAAGCCAGCCCAGGCAAGCGCCCCGTCGCGAAGCACGAAGTCGTAAAGCAGATGGTTGATCGGAACCGTCAGGGCCTGCACCGCAACAACCGCAACGCCAAGCCCGAAGGCCGGACCAATCTGCTTCGAGATGGCCAGAAAGGTGCACATCCCGAGAAAGAACGAGAGCGCGAGGTTCTCGACAAAGATTGCGCTGATGAATAGGTTGATTAGCGCTTCCATTACGACACCTCGGGACGATGAACAGTCTGGATCTGGAAGTCGGGCTTCTCGACTTGAGCGGGCTTCCAGCTACGCACGCCCCAGATCAGCAAGCCGATCAGGAAGAAGGCGCTGGGCGGGAGCAGTAACATGCCATTGGGCACGTACCAGCCACCGTCCCTGGCGAGTGCCAGGATCTGAATCCCGAACAAGGAGCCCGAACCGAACAGCTCGCGCACGAAACCGATGATCAGCAGGATGGCGCTATAACCCAACCCGTTGCCGATTCCGTCCCAGAAGCTGGCCAATGGCGGGTTCTTCAGTGCGAAGGCTTCGGCCCGACCGAGGACGATACAGTTGGTGATGATGAGGCCGACGAAAACCGACAGCTCTTTCGATAACCCGAACGCAAATGCCTTCAGGATCTGGTCGATCACGATCACGAGTGCGGAGATGATGGTCAGCTGAACGATGATCCGGATGCTCGACGGAATGTGATTGCGGATCATCGAGATCAACAGATTCGAGGATGCCGTCACAAGGGTTAGCGCGATGCACATCGTCAAGGCAGTCGACATCTTGGTCGTCACTGCAAGTGCCGAACAGATGCCTAGCACTTGCAGAATGACCGGGTTGTTGTCGACGACAGGTCCGGTGAGGATCTTCTTGGTGTCGTTTGCCATGGCTTAACCCCTTTCGTTGCGCAGGCGTTCGATGAGTGGGCCGTAGCCGAACTCGCCGAGCCAGAAATTGATCAGATTTTCCACCCCGCGTGACGTCAGTGTGGCGCCGGCAAGCGCGTCCACCCTGCTTTCGTTACCGGGAGCTGTTCGATCGACCCCGCCCTTGACGAGTTGGACAATCGGGCGACCCGCGTCATCGAAGACGACCCTTCCGTTCCAGAGCGCACGCCAGTTCGGGTTGTCCACTTCTCCACCGAGTCCCGGCGTTTCCGCATGCTGGTAGAACTTGAGTCCACTGACTGTCTTCAGATCGCCCTCGAGCGCCAGAAAGCCATACAGCGTTGACCACAAACCTGCGCCATGGACCGGCAAAATCAGCGATTTGATACCCCCTGCGTCGTCCTTGACGAGATAGATGGGCATGTAATCGGGCTGTCGCTTGATATTGGCCAGATCGTCGGCCCTTGGAAGAGCTCGGGAGATCGCAGGGTCTTTGGAAGCCCTTGCGATGTCGAACGTCGCCACGTCCAACGTGGTGTTTTCTGTGCCGTCAGCCAACCGGATAAGGCGGGGAACGACGTAGTCGCGAAACGCCTCGGCGGGAGACTGACCGGGTCTTCCAACCCCAGCAACCTCGACGATGTTGCGAATGCGGTCGGCTTCCTGATTGGCGATCTGCAGTGGACGCAAGCCAACCGCTGCTGATGCGACCACCACCGAGCACACCAGACAGACCGCAACAGCCATGAAAATGGTCTTCTTGCCACTGTCATTGGGCAGGGCGAGAATGGATGCCAGCGGGCCGCCGGCGGACTTAAGCTCAGACGCTGACATGGCGGCGCTCCCTCCGACGGATATTCAACTGGATCACCACATGGTCAATCAGTGGCGCGAATAAGTTTGAAAAGAGGATTGCCAGCATGATGCCTTCCGGGAAAGCCGGATTGATGCATCGGATCAGGACCGTCATGAATCCAATCAGAATCCCGAACACCAGGCGACCGGCGTTGGTCATGGATGCCGATACCGGATCGGTTGCCATGAACACCGTGCCAAATGCGAGCCCGCCGACCACAAAGTGCCAATGGAAGGGCATGGCCATCATCGGGCGGGTATCGCTTGCGAGCATATTGAACAGCAGCGACGTGCCGAGCACACCCAGCACCACGCCCAGCATGATCCGCCATGAGGCGATCCGGGTGTATAGCAGGAACGCTGCGCCAAGCATGATCGCGAAGGTCGAGGTCTCTCCCAACGAACCGGGCATGAGACCGAAGAATGCCTGCCACCAGGTCAGACCACTCTCGGCGATGCCAGCCATACCGCCGACCTCGCCCAAACCAAGCGGGGTGGCGTGCGAGATACCGTCCACCGCGATCCACACCTGGTCGCCGGAGATCTCGGCGGGGTAGGCGAAGTACAGGAAGGCCCGTCCGGTAAGCGCCGGGTTCAGGAAGTTCTTGCCTGTGCCACCGAATACCTCCTTGCCGATCACCACGCCGAAGCTGATTCCGAGGGCTACCATCCACAAGGGCATTTCCGGCGGTAGGGTGAGGGTGAACAGCATCGACGTGACCAAGAAGCCCTCATTGACTTCGTGGTTGCGCACGGTTGCGAAAATTACTTCCCACAGGCCGCCCGCGATCAGCGTCACCAGATAGATGGGCAGGAACAGCAGGAATCCGTGCACCATGTTGGCAAAGAAATTGCCGGGGTTGAAGCCGATGCCCAGGACCGAAAGCAGGGCACCGCGCCAGTCTTCTCGGGCGACACCGAGTTCCGACAAGGCCAGATTGGCCTGATACCCGCTGTTGAACCAACTCCAGAGAATGCAGGGGATGAGCGCGACGACCACATAGCTCATCATGCGCTTGAGATCGATACCATCGCGGACGTGCGGTGCGGTACGGGTGGTGTTGGGTGGTGAATACAGAAAGGTATCCACCATTTCGTAGACCGCATAGTACTTCTCGAATCGACCGCCCTTGTGGAACTGCGGTTCGATACTGTCGAGGTAGCGTCGAATGCCTGACATCAGCCTTCCCTCTCTATCTGGAGTAGGTTCTTGCGCAGAACCGGTGCGTAATCATATTTGCCCACACACACGAAAGCGCACAGGGCCAGATCTTCTTCATCCAGTTCAAGGCAGCCCAGCTTCTGTGCCATGTCGGTATCACCCACCACGAGATAGCGCAACAGTTGCGTCGGAAGGATGTCGAGCGGCATGACGTCTTCGAAAGTGCCGACCGGCACCATTGCACGAGGACTGCCGTGCTGTGAGGTGGTGAAGTTCATCGACTTGCCGAGCGAGCGCGAGAAGCTGGACAACATCACGTTGAGGAACGAGAACTTCTCGCCGGCGGGGTTCAGCCAGCCCATGACTTCGCGATGATTGCCTTCCCTGAGCACGCTGATCTGCAAATGATGGCAACCAAGGTAGGAGGACCAGCCCGCGGCGCGCCGACCGGACCAGACCGAACCCGAGATCGCGCGGTTGTCGTCTTCTGCGACCTCGCCGTTGGCGAGCTCTCCTTCGAGAAGTTCTTCGATGCACGCGCCCATGCGCGTCGCGAGCAGGCGGGGCTTCAATACCGGGGGGCCACCGAGTGCGATCACCCGCTCGACCTGCAGCCTACCGCTGGTAAAGGTTTCGCCGATCGCGATTACGTCCTGATAGTTAAGGTGCCAGACCACCCGGTGTGCGTTAACCGGATCAAGAAAGTGAATATGCGTCCCGACCAGCCCCGCAGGGTGCGGCCCTTCGAAACTCGCAAGCCTGATTTTCGGATTGCCGCCGAGATCGGGCAGGTTCGCCTTCGCGTCCTTGCACACCCATACCGGACAGTCGGCCAATCGCGACAGCACCGTAAGACCATTGCGGAATGCCTCAGCCTTGGCTGCGATGATCGGTGCCGGATCTGCCGCAAGCGGATTTGAATCGGTTGCGGTCACGAACAGCGCGGCCGGGCGTGTGCTGGGGTCGGGTATCTTGCTGTAGGGACGGGTTCGCAGCGTGGTCCATAGACCGGTTGTGAGCAGATTATCGGTGACCTGTTCTGCGCTGAGCTTGGCGAGCTCGTCGGCAGGCCAGGCAGGGAAGGACTCGGCCGCTTCGTTTTCATCGATACGCAGTACGATCGACTGCAGCATCCTGCGCGCCCCGCGGTTGATGGCGACCACTTCGCCCCCGGCAGGAGCGGTGAAGCGGACGCCTGGCAGCTTCTTGTGCTCGAACAAGGCTTGCCCCAGTTTGACCTTGTCGCCCTCTGTTACAAGGATGGTGGGCTTGAGATCAATGTGATCGACGCCCAGTAGTGCTACGTGCCTGACAGCACGCGCCGGATGCACCCTTTGCTCGGGCTTGCCGTTGATCGGCAGATCCAGGCCTTTCTTCAACTTTATATGCATGGAGATCTCGATCCTGGTTATCTGTGCCCGCGCCTCAGCGTTGAGTAGGCTGGCGATCCGGGCTGCACATCCCGAATGTGCTCTTCGGGTTCAAGACGCTTTGGCCTGAAGAATCACTAAAGCCTCCCGATTCTACGTTTAGTATTTGGCCACATCAAACCCCCAAGGGTGATAACGGGCGATCTAGGGCGTAAAATCTCCTATAGAAGTTTCAAATGGCTTTGGGCAAAACGTGCTCGTGATCCCGAAGAGTGTTTCTTGGGCCTCGGGGGTTGTTTTGATGCGTGGGATGCAAGGTCTCTGGAGAGTGATTGGCGATGAGTGGAATCTGGCGCCCCAATGTAACAGTGGCATCGGTGCTGGAGCGCGATGGGCGTTTCATGCTGGTTGAGGAAGAAACCGAAGGCGGACTGCGCTTGAATCAGCCGGCCGGGCATCTTGAGGCGCAGGAGTCGCTGCTCGACGCGGTTGTGCGCGAGACGCGCGAAGAGACTGCGCACCGCTTCTTGCCCGAATACCTGGTCGGTGTGTACCTATGGCCGCGGCCAAGCGGTGATGTCACCTATTTGCGCTTTACCTTTGGCGGCGAGCTCGGTGAGCAGATTCAGGGTGCCCGGCTCGATGATGGCATCGTCGCGGTGGTCTGGATGACGCCAGACGAGTTGCGGGCATGTTCGTCGCGCCATCGCAGTCCGCTCGTGATGCAATGTGTCGAAGACTACTTGGCAGGGCGACGGTTTCCGCTCGATCTGTTGAGGCACTACGGGTGATTCGCCGTCTGACGGGCATCCTGATCCTGACGGGCTGGGCTTGGGTGGTGCATTCGGCCGAGTCGCTCGAGCTCTGTTTCAACTATGGTTGTTCGAAAACCGTGCCGGTGCTGTTCAGCGATGAAGAGTTGGGTGCGGTGGGCGCGCGTTTTGCCGGGGTGCAGGATGCTGAGGGTGAGCGCGTGGTGCTGGCGCAGGCGGTCGCGGACCTCTACCGCGTTGCGGGTGAGCAGTCGCCGATCGTCGCCGATCGGGGCGGTAATTATGCCGACAGCGGTGTCGAGGGTCGGATGGACTGCATCGACCATTCGACCAACACGACCCGGTTTCTCGAGTTGATGGCTTCAAAGGGGTGGCTGCAGCATCATGTCGTGCGCGAGCCCTCGCGCAGGTCGCGTATCATCTTCCAGCATTTTTCTGCGGTCCTGGAAGAGCGCGATGATGTCAGGCCCATGGGGGCGCAAGAAGTGCATGAGGGTTTCCCGGATCATGTCGCGATCTTGCTGGCCTTGTGCGATTGCCCAGAGGTCGTGCTCGATGCCGTGGCGTCGAGACCACTGCAGACGGACCCGAAGTTGGAGCCAGAGCCAGCGCTCTTTGTGGTCGATAGCTGGTTCGAGGATCATGCACAGCCGGCGGTGATCATGCCGCTGGCCAACTGGTTGAATGGAGAGGGGCCGAATGTCCAGTAGTAAAGACCCGCAAGGGACGAAAGTGGTGGTCGGCATGTCCGGCGGCGTCGACTCCTCCGTGGCTGCGCTGTTGCTGAAGCGTCAGGGTTTCGAGGTCACCGGCCTGTTCATGAAAAACTGGGAGGACGACGACAGTGACGAGTATTGTTCCACTCGCCAGGACCTGGTGGACGTCGCATCAGTTTGTGATGTGATCGGAATTGATCTCGAAGTGGTGAATTTTTCCACCGAGTACAAGGACAAGGTGTTCGCCGATTTCCTGCATGAGTATGAGGCTGGCCGGACGCCCAATCCCGACATTCTGTGTAACTCCGAGATCAAGTTTCGTTGTTTCCTCGATCATGCGCTGGATCTCGGCGCCGACCGGATCGCGACCGGTCACTATGCACGGGTGCGCGAGTGGCGCAATGACGGGCGTAGCGAGTTTCAGTTGCTCAAGGCCGAGGATGGCACCAAGGATCAGAGCTATTTCCTCTACCGGCTCAATCAGGCCCAGCTCGCAAAAACGCTGTTCCCGCTCGGCGACCTGTACAAGCGCGAGGTGCGGCGGATTGCGGCCGAGGCGGGCTTGCATGTCGCAGACAAGAAGGATTCCACTGGAATCTGTTTCATTGGCGAGAGGCCGTTTCGGTCATTTCTGATGCGCTACCTGCCGAGCCGGCCCGGCGAGATCCGCGCCCTGGACGACAATCGCCTGCTCGGTGAGCACGATGGCCTGATGTACCACACGATCGGGCAGCGCAAGGGCCTGCACATCGGTGGCATCAAGGGCAATCAGGACGAGGCCGGCGAACATGACGCGTGGTACGTGGCCGCCAAGTCGATGAGCGATAATGTGCTTTACGTCGTGCAAGGCCATGATCACCCTGCGCTGTTGCGCGATCGCCTGTTGGCCACCGAGCTCAACTGGATCGCCGGGCGCGATCCGCACACCCATTGGGTGTACACGGCGAAACCGCGTTATCGTACCCCCGACATGCCGTGTGAGGTCGATTCGATTGCAGCAGGACGGGCCGAGATCGCATTTGCCCAGCCGCAATGGGCATTGACGCCCGGCCAAAGTGTCGTGGTGTACGAGTCGACCGTTTGCCTGGGCGGCGGGATCATCGTGTGATCTCGTTGCGTGCGGCGGGGTTTGTCGGCGGCCAGCTCAGAGTGGCGAAATATGAAGTAGCTGCAGCGCCCGCTCGGCGTAGCGTTCGCAGTTCAGAATGAACTCACGCTTGCTTTTGGGCATCGTCACCCTGGCTCGGCTCATGTAGTTGATCAGTTGTTCGCCTTGGACGATCAACTGCTTGCCGTCGGAAGCGAGCTGCATGAGCTCGGCGGACGGAGCCG
Source organism: Zoogloeaceae bacterium (assembly GCA_016790005.1). Lineage (GTDB taxonomy): Bacteria > Pseudomonadota > Gammaproteobacteria > Burkholderiales > Rhodocyclaceae > UBA2357. The sequence continues at coordinate 14,067 of JAEUNS010000438.1, read as the reverse complement.
CGGTGAGATGTGGTTTGAATGCCGTTACATGTTCGGCGGCGACGACGAATGTCGACCAGATGTCGAAAATTTTCGGGTCGGTGCGCAATGTTTCGGTCTTCGCCTTGGCCGCTTCGCACAACTTCACGATGTCAGCCTCGATCCCGTGAAAGATCGGATTGGGCGCAAAGGTGCTCACCATCACCGTTGCGATCTTGTCGATGTCGCGCAGTGTCTGGGCAATCTTGATGTAGCGGCTATCGTAAAAGGCCTCGATCGGGATCGAGAAGGCCCGAAACGGTTCGCCCCACAGTTCGTCGATACCCTCGTCGCCACTGCGATGCAACACCATCTGGCCGAGTGACAGCGACTCCTGCAGGCACTGGCCGCACTCGCGCATGAGCGCACTGTCCTGCTCCACCTCCACGCCTTCCTCCTGCAGATCGACCAGGCGAGTAAAGATGTCGGTCGCACGGTTGAACAGGGCACCCGCAAGCATCGCACCCTTCACCCGCTTTCTTTCCGGATCGGTTTCGCTGTCGAAAGCCTGTCGCGCTTCCTTGAGGCGCTTGCCTGGGATGTTGATGCCATGCTCGACATGGTTGAAGAGTCTTCGCGTCAGTGCCTCGATCAACCGGCGCTTGGCCTTGAGCGAGTCTTCCGGTGGATCGTAGGCCTTGATCCAATACCCGTCGTAATAGACCCGTTTGACGTCGGCGATGATCTCGACCGTTCCGTTCTCAATTGAACTGCTCATGTTCATGGGGAAAGCAATGATTGTTTTTGTAAGGATAGCCCTCTTGTGCGCAGCAATATAGCCTAGCTCGCGCCTTGCTGCTTGAAGCTTAATCCAAAAATAGACCGAACTCGCTCGATTTGTATAACTTCCAGTCTTTGATGGGGGGCTTCAGGGCGTACGTGTGACACGTTGGTGCGCCAGGCGAGCGTTGCGCTGCCTGCGGCGCTTGAGTATCACATTGATGCGCCAGAACAAGAGTACTCCGAAGTAACCCAGACCCGCGGAAACAATTGCCATGATCAGCATCCCGAGCACCAGTGGTTTGCCTATGCCGGTAAGCCAGTCGAGGCGGTCCAGCATCCATCCCATCGCGGTTATTGCCCCTTCCTCCGACAAACGGGGGGGCGCCGCGACGCGGCTTGATGGAATGATCCAGTTACCGAGACGGTAGGCGAAGTAGTAGATGGGGCCATAGGTGAAAGGGTTGCTCACCAGCGTCGCGATCGCCGCAACCCACAGATTGGCCCGCGCGAGCAATGCCACAAAGGCTGCAGCCGGGATCTGAGCAACCGGAACCATAAAGCCGAAGAACGCGCCTATCGCCACCCCTTTTGCGACCGAGTTGCGGTTGACGTGCCACAGCGCCGGATCATGAATGCGCGGTCCGAGCCAACGCAAAAGGCGGCTCTGGACAATGCTCTCGCGCGTTGGCATGAAGCGTTTGATCATCGGCAACTCGATGGGCGGAGCCGAATATTACTCCGGATCGACGCGCAAACCCGAGCAGTTTTCAGATGTTCTTCAGGTCGATGCCAGCGGTCCCGATTGGGCGGGGCTGGCCCCGCGGATGGTGTAAGGTCGACGCGAGTGGCGCTCGCTCAGAGCGTGTCCGGCGAGGTCACGCAGCGCAGCACCGTCTGGCTCTCGCCATCGCGCACGCGGTTGGAAAACCACCAGAGCGCCCCCTTTTTGATCGTCCAGTCGGCTTCGGTACCCGACAGCAATAGTGCAGCAATTCGACCCAGGGTGGGTTGATGGCCCACTATCAGGCATGCGCCACTTCCGTCGGGCCAGCCGCTTGCTGCGATCAGATCGGCCACACTGCCCTCAGGCCCCAGCGCCGTGACGATATCGAAATCGTCAGTGAACGCCGCGGCCGTCTGGCGTGTGCGCATGGTCGGACTCGCAAGCACCTTGAGCCGCTTGGGCCTGTTTCGCGTAATCCACTCCGCAACCTTGTTCGCCTGCTTCTGGCCGCGTTCGGTCAATTCGCGCAGGTGATCGGGGGGGCCATCAACGGCCTCTGCATGGCGCCAAAGCAGCAGATCCATGTCATCTTCCTCGGCTAAAGGCCGTGATTCTGTCTTCATTGGGTTACGTTTGTGTGACAAGTTCGGGTGTCCGGGGTTCGGCGAGATCGCTGCATGATGCAGGCGCTCACCGGCGCGCACGTCTCTTCGGGCTCTTCTTGCCGACCGCCTTCCAGGGGGCTGCCTCCCAAAGGAGTGGCTCCAGATCGGCGACCGCACGGCGACACATCTTGGCATAACGGGGGCCGTGCCAACCGCAGGCAAAACCGGCCGCGGCCCGAAGTTGGGGCTCGTCACCCGCCCACCTGACCAGTCTTCCACGCGCAACGTCGAGATCATTCACGAAGCCAAGCGCATTCTGCGCCTCGGCTAGAGCCTTGATGTAGCGTTGGGTCGCCCGAGCGGGCATGAGTGGGGCGAAGAACTCGATGCCGTAGCGCAACTCCTTCAACACGATCCGCAATTCGTGCAGTTTGGCCGGCACGAGGTCTCGGGCGGCTGTGTGCTTGCGGCGTATCTTTTTGCGCAGCCGGGCGAGTTGGAGGCGGGCGAACAAACCCAGGTCGGCCGCGCCGATCAGGTTGTTGGTCGGCAGCGCATGAAGTGCCGCGGTCAGGCCGATCAGCAGGCGCCCTTGCTCGGCCGGATCGAGTCGCTCGCAGGCGTCGGCACGTGCCTCATCGCGTGCGGTGCGCACGATGCCCTGCAAGCGGGAGAGGGCGGCGTCTTCTTCCGGAGTGGAGCCCGCGACCGGCGCCAGGATTTCGTCATACAACACATCCAGGTCGCGCGCATCGCCGAAGCGGTTGGCATTGTCGCGCAAGCGGGCCGACCAGTCGGTCACGAACTCCGCCGGCAGGGCCGGGCTGAAAAGCTTCAGAAGCGATCGCAGGCGGCGCTGCGAGACCCGTAGCTGATGAATGAACTCCGGGTTTTCACTCTTGGTGGCACCCGCCGCGTTGGCCTGCCACTGGCGTACGCATGAGAAGGCCAGGCAGGCGAAGGCCTCCACCGGGGTTTGTGCCGCTTCGATGCGCGAGGCTTCTGCGCGCACTGCCTGAAGGCCTTGCCCAAGATGAAGGCGGTAGCCGCGCTCGGCCTTGCTCACGTCGCTGGGCAGGAGCGGGATGTCGGCGACCAGTTTGCAGGCGAGTACGAGGAGATCCAGTGGTGTGCCGTGTTCGAGCTCCAGTTCGAGCTCGCAGATAGCTTCGCTGTGCTCGCCCGCCACGATCTCGCCGACGTCGATCATGATCAGGATGCTTGTTTTGTCATCGGCCGCGTAGCGGCGTGTCTCGCGGCGGAAGCGGGTGGAAAAGACCGGTACCAGCTCGGCCGCCTGCTCTTCGAGAATGTTGCGAACCCTGAGATCGTCGATAGCGCCGAAATCGAAGGCGCCGTCGAAGCCCTGCTCCCACTCCGGGCGGCTGCTGAGCCCGCCCGTCGATTCGGCTGCGCATTTGACCGTCTGTAACCAGACCCTGCCCTGGCGGCGGGTACGTACTGCGATCTTGAGTGCTTTGAGCGCCAGTTCTTCGCTGTCGTAGTAGGTGTTTTCGAGGGTGACGGCGTTGCCAAGCTTTTGTGCTCCGGTTAGCAGCGGATGGCGGCGTAGTGCCGGCAGTGCCGAGCGGGGCAGTTCAAGCTTGAGTTCGATTTCGTGGCTCATTGATGACGGGCCGGCACAGCGTGCCGCACCAGAATTGGGATGGACTCCGATTCTAGCCCCGGCCCCCCGAACTGTCATGCTGTGAGATATTGCAGAAATATTTCAAAAATGCAGAAAACGCCCCCTGGGAGCGTTGTGATCGTTGCCAGGCAGAAGCGCTTGATCAGGTTTCGCCGAAAACGATCTTCCACAGTTGCGTGACCGGCTCGATGGCCTCCGCTGCTTCGGCCAGGTCGATGCGCGACGACAGGCCGTTGAGCCGCTGCCGATGCTGCAGATGGCGCATTCGTCGATAGCTATCGCCGCACTTCAGAGCCAGCTCGGGCGGTATCAGGCCGAGCTCGGCCGCGATTCGCAGCAACGCGATGTTGCCGAGGTTGCCGGTAAGCGCTGGATGATTGCGTGCATGTCCGAGCACCAGATACTGGATCAGAAACTCGACATCGATCAAGCCGCCAGCATCGTGTTTGAGGTCGAAAAGCCCCTGCCTGCCCGGATTTGCGTCGCGCATCTTGAGGCGCATCGCGATGACTTCTGCACGCAACTTGTCGGGGTCGCGCGCCTGGCAGAGCACCTCGCAGCGAATCTTCTCGAACGCCTCGCCGATGGCTGAGTCGCCCGCCGCAAAACGTGCGCGGGTGAGTGCCTGATGCTCCCATACCCAGGCACTCTCGAGTTGGTACTTGCGAAAGGCTTCGAGCGAGCAGGCGAGCAGGCCCGAGTCTCCATTGGGTCGAAGTCGAAGGTCGGTCTCGAACAGGATGCCCGCCGCGGTCTGGCTCGACAGCCAGGTGTTGAGGCGCTGGGCAAAGCGTGAGTAGAGCTCGAGGGCTTCGGGGGCGTCATCATCGAACACGAACACGATGTCGAGATCGGAGGCGTAGCCCAGCTCCTTGCCGCCGAGTTTGCCGTAGGCGATCACGGCGAAGCGGGGGGTGTCACGGTGGCGGTTCTTGATCTTGCGCCAGGCGAGCGGCAGGCTAAGCTCCAGGATCAGGTCGGCAAGGGCCGAGAGATGGTCGGCAAGCCGCTCGACGGTGAGCTTGCCGGCAATGTCCTGGGTCAGCAGCCTGAATACCTGCGCATGATGTTGCTCGCGCATCGTGTCCATCTGCTGCTCCATGTCGGGTTCGATGGCGTCGAGACGCTCTGCGAGCTCGGTGCGAAAGCGCGTCCAGTCGGGCTCCACCTCGGCGTTGCGGTCGTCGAGGAGTTCGTCGAGCAGAATCGGATGACGCGTCAGGTATTGCGCCGCCCAGCGCGAGGCCCCCATCAGATCGGTTACCCGCCGCAAGGCCTGTGGATATTGCTGCAGCAGGGCAAGATAGGCACCGCGACGGCTGATGGCTTCGAGCAGGTCGAAGCAGCGTGCCAGGGTTTCATCCGGCCCGGGGGTGTCTGCCGCGGCTTCGATGATGCGTGGTACCAGCGCGTCGAGGCGGCTGCGACTGCGGTTGGGAAGCTGCTTATAGCGCGCGGAGCCGTGAAAGCTGGCGAGACGACGTGTGACCGTTGCTGGGTCCTTGAAGCCCAGGCGTGCAAGTTCGGGGTCGATGGCGGCGGCGTCGCCAGCACTGGCCCACATTTCGTCGAGTGCGTGCCGTTTTTCACTCGGGTCGCTGAAGACGTCGACGAAATGCCTGCTCACTGCAGAGCGATGCACATCCAGTGCCGCGACGAACGCGTCGGCCGAGTCGAAGTTCATTCCGCGTGCTATGAGCTCAAGGTCGTCACTCGCATCCGGAAGGTCATGCGTCTGGGCGTCGTCGAGATACTGGAGCCGGTGCTCGACCCGGCGCAAGAAGTCATAAGCACTGCTCAGCTCGGAGATCGCGTCCAGGGTCAGGATGCCGCGTTCTGCAAGCAACCCGAGCACCTTGAGAGTGGGGCGCACCTGCAGTTCGCGATCGCGCCCACCCCGGATCAGCTGAAAGACCTGGGCCAGGAATTCGATCTCGCGGATACCGCCCGGACCCAGCTTCACATTATTGGCGCGATCGCGCCGCTCGACTTCGCGGCGGATCTGCTGATGCAGATCGCGCATGGCGTTGATCGCGCCGAAGTCGAGGTACTTGCGGAAGACGAAGGGGTGCGCGATCTTTTCGAGTTCGCAGTAGCGCTCGCCGTTGAGCACCCGTGCCTTGATCCAGGCATAGCGCTCCCATTCGCGCCCCTGGGTGATGAAGTAGTTCTCGAGCATGTCGAAGGAACACACCAGCGGGCCGGAGTCACCATTGGGCCGCAGGCGCATGTCGACCCTGAAGACCTGCCCGTGCTCGGTAACCTCTGCCAGCGTCTTGATGATGCGCTTGCCCAGGCGTTCGAAGAACTCGAAGTTGCTGATGACTTTCTCACCACCGGTGTCGCCGTCATCCGGATAGACGAAGATCAGGTCGATGTCCGACGATACGTTGAGTTCGCGCCCGCCTAGCTTGCCCATGCCGATGATCAGGAGTTCCTGCTCCCAGCCGGACTCCGAGAGTGGCGCACCATGACGACGCAGCAGGCTCTCGCGCGCCGAGTCATGGGCGAACACGATCGAAGTTTCGGCCAGCAGCGTCATGCTCTCGGTCACCTCAGCCAGGCTGGCGCTGCCTGCAAGGTCGCGTACCATGATGTGGGTGATCACCCAAGTGCGCAGTTGGCGCAGCGCGGCGGGCAGGGTCTCCTCGGTTGGTGCGCGTTCATCGATGAACGCGCGCATCATGGACGCATCCAAAGGGGCGTCGAGGGTTTCGAGCAGCTGCGCCTCGAGCCAGGGGCGGCTGTCGAGCATCCTCGTCAGAAAGCGCGACAGGCCCCGGGCGTGGGCGATCAGCCCGGCGTTTTGTGAGGATTCGCAAGACATGGCGGTTGTTTCCCTGATCCATTGCTAGAATGCGCGACCTGCACGACGTTCCAGAAGTTTGGTGACTCGAGGCGAGGTCGCGGACAATCGTGATTGTAGCGAAGCCGGGGTCCATTCCGATGCGATAAAGTGCGGTTCAAGCGCCTGCCCATGATCAACAAGCCCGATGCTTTAGCCGTGCCCGATGATCGGGCGCTTGTACCCGAGACCTCGGCGCCCGGACGGGGCCGCCATCTGGCGATGATTGTATTCATCATCGCAGCCAGCCTCTTGCTGTTGGCGCGCCAGCTGCTTGTTCCAGCCATCGAGCGTTTCCAGCCCGAGCTGATTGCAATGCTCGAGCGTTCGACCGGCTTGCCGGTCACGATTGAGCAGCTGTCTGCCGAGTGGACCGGGCTGCGCCCGCGCCTGAAGCTCGCCGGCGTTGCCGTTCGCGACCTGCGTGGCGAAGCGGTCCTTCGTCTCGATGCGCTCGAAGCTACGCTCGCATGGTCTTCCGTGTTAGAGGCCCGCCCGATATTCCATCGTCTAGTCGTGGTCGCACCCGAGCTCGCGGTGCGTCGCACCTTGACGGGCAAACTTCTGGTGGCGGGAATGCCGCTCGATGCCGGTGGTGACGATCCGGCGGCTGGCTTTGGATACTGGTTGTCGCTCCAGCATGAAGTGATCGTGCGTGGTGCCGTGCTGCAATGGATGGACGAGGCCCGTAGCCCGTCGCGGCTCGATTTGCGGGGTTTGGAGCTTCGGCTGCTGAACTCTCGCGGCCGCCACCGTTTTGCGCTCGTCGCGGAACCGCCGCTTGAGTTGGCGAGCAAGCTTGAGGTTCGGGCCGACCTGGTGCATACGCCGGGTGAAGTGGGTTGGGCTGCCGTGGATGGGCGATTTTTCGTATCCATCGACGATGCCGTGCTCGGGGCGTGGCGGAGTTGGCTGGTTCATCCTGCGGCACTGACGGGTTTCGGCAACGTCCGCGCATGGATTGACATAGAAGGTGGGCAGGCGGTCGGCGTCACGAGCAGGTTTGCGCTCGTCGAGGCAAAGACGAGACTGGGGCCCGATCTACCTGAACTCCACCTTGCGAATGCCGAGGGTCGCGTCGATGCGACGCGCGGCGAGGATGGTCTGTCGCTTGCGGTACGTGGGCTGAAGCTTGATGCCGTGGGGGTCACGCCGATCGGTAGTACCGACATCGATCTCGAGATCAGGCAGGGGTCGGATGGGGCCGGCGGGCGGTTTGCGCTCAACCGGATCGACTTCAGCGCGGTGGCTGCGCTTGCCGCCTATCTGCCGCTCGAGCCGCAAGTTCGGAAGCGGCTGTCCTTGTTCGCTCCCCGCGGCCGTGCCGAGGACGTGAAGTTCGCATGGTCAGGCGACCTGCTTGCCCCCGACTCATGGAATCTCGATGTTCGTTTCTTCGAAGCAGGGCTTAGACCGGAAGGCAGACTGCCGGGCTTCGAGGGTTTCTCCGGCGAGTTCTCCGGGGATTCTCAAGGCGGACGTTTTCGTCTTGATGCGCATGAGGCTGCGCTCGAGTTGCCGGCGGTGTTTCCAGAGCCGCGTCTTGCGCTGGCCGTTTTGCAGGCGCAAGGCGGATGGCAGCGCAATGAGCAGGGGCTGAAACTCGAGATCGAACAGGCACGGTTCGAAAATCCAGATGCCGCAGGCACATTTTCGGGCAGCTATGTGTTGACGGACGATGGCCCCGGCTTGGTTGACCTGAGCGCCGATCTCAGCCGCGCGGATGGTGAGGCGGTGTGGCGGTATCTGCCGCTCGCCCTGAATGAGCGCACCCGCGACTGGTTGCGCAAGAGTCTGACCGGTGGCGCGGTGCCCGAGGCGCGTTTTCGCCTCGAGGGCGATCTGCGCGACTTTCCATTTGTGAATGGCAAGCCGGGCGAGTTTCTGGTCGTCACCCATTTTGTCGGTGCGAACCTCGACTATGCCGATGCATGGCCTGCGATCACCGGTATCGACGGAGAGATTCGCTTCGAGGGGCCGGGCATGTTCATAAAGGCCAAGCGGGCCACGGTTTTCGGGGTGGAACTCGCCGGGGTATCGGCGAGGGTGCCCGATCTGGGGGCGAAAGGTGCGCAGATTTTGGCCATCGAGGGCATGGCCGAAGGGCCAAGTGCGGACTTCCTGCGCTTCATCGCCGAAAGTCCGATCAGCCGCGAGATTGGCGGCTTGGCCGACACGCTGCGTGCCGTGGGGCGTGGCGCCTTGACGCTGGGGCTCGAGATCCCGCTCCATGCGCTGAAAGATACCCAGGTCAAGGGCAGCTTCCAGTTCGCGGGCAATCGGGTCACCCTGTTCCAGGGTTTTCCGGGCCTGGCTGAGGCGGCCGGCCAGATCGAGTTTAGCGAGCGTGAGTTTGCGATCACCCGGATGGACGGACGCTGGCTTGGCGAGCCCGTGTCGCTTACTGCCAAGACCCTGCCGGGCGGGGGGCTCCAGGTTGTCGGCGAGGGCGGCGCACGCGTGCGCGACTTGAGCCAGGTGTTGGATACACCGCTCTTGAAGCACCTGTCGGGTGGGCTCAAGTGGCAGCTGGCTCTGAACGCGACCAAAGCCGGCAACGAACTCAGCTTGCGATCAGACCTCAAGGGTCTGGCGTCCAGCTTGCCGGCGCCATATAGCAAACGCACAGACGAGGTCTGGCCGCTGGTCGTGACTTTTTCGCGGTCGGGCAAGAATGGGCTCGAGACGTTGGGCGTGGTGGCGCAAGACCGCCTTGCCGCGGAGATTCAGTGGATGCCCGAGGCACAGGGGCGCAAGCTTGTACGGGGTGGGGTGGGCCTGTTCGAGCCCGCGCGCAGTATCGCCGGTGGCATTCATGTGGGCGCCAGACTCGATACCTTCGACCTCGATGCGTGGCAGGCGATCATGGCCGACAGGAGCAAGAATGACGCCGCGTCGGCGTCGGCTCCGGCGGCCATGCCGATCAAGGCGGTCGACGCCCGGGTGCGCGCCCTGCATGCGTTCGGGCAGAGCTACGACGACGTTGAACTTCATGCCATTGCCGAAGCCGGTGGCTGGGATGGACGCATCGTCAGTGGGCAGGCCAAGGGTACTTTCGCCTGGCGGCCGGCCGCGGGGAAGGGTGCGTTACGGGCACGGCTTTCGGACCTGATCATTCCGGAGCACGCCGCGGGCGCCGAGGCGTCGTCCGCACCCACTCAGGGCGCAGGGGTCGGTTCGGATGAAGCGCGTCCCCCCGCCGCGGATAGCCCACCCCCAAGTCATCTGCCGGCGCTCGACATCGTCGCCGATCGCTTTTTGCTGCGAGGTATGGATTTGGGGCGACTGTCCTTGCAGGCGACCAACCGTGACGGTGTGTGGGACTTGTCGACCCTCGAACTGATCAGTCCTGACGGGCGCTTCAGCGGGTCGGGGCACTGGATCGCCGGTGGTGCGATGCTGACCGAGATGAAGTTCGAGCTCGATGTGAGCGATATCGGCGGCTTTCTCGCCCGCTTTCGCCATCCCGACGCGTTGCGGAGCGGTTCGGCGAGCCTGGCGGGTGATCTGACCTGGCGTGGTGCACCTACCCGTATCGATTATCCCTCCTTGTCTGGCGCGCTCACGCTCGAGGCCCAGAATGGCCAGTTCTTGCGCCTCGATCCGGGGGTCGGCAGGCTGCTGGGGGTACTCAGCCTGCAGGCGCTGCCACGCCGCCTTACCCTCGACTTTCGCGATGTGTTCTCGGAAGGTTTCGCCTTCGATCGCATTTCCGGTAGCATCGCGCTGAACGAGGGGGTGATGCGCTCGGACAATTTCGAGATCGTCGGACCAGCGGCGCGGGTGTCGATCAGCGGGACTGCAGATGTCGATAACGAGACTCAGAATCTCGAAGTCACGGTGCAACCCACGCTCTCCGAATCGATTGCAATTGGAGCGGCTGCGGGCCTGATCAACCCGGTCGCTGGCGTGGTGACTTATCTTGCGCAGAAAGCATTGAGCGACCCGATCGAGAAGATATTTGCGTTTCGCTATGCGATAAAGGGCAGTTGGGCCGATCCTCAGGTCGAAAAGCTTGAGGGCGCGCCCAGTCAAGAGTGAATTCACTACGATTCAAACCTAGAGCAAATGAGCACGCCTTCTCAGAAATATAGAATTGCAGCGATCCAGACCGTTTCGGGGCCCGACGTAGGTGAAAATCTGCGGATTGCGGGTGATCTGATCGAGGAGGCGGCCGCGGGCGGCGCGAAGCTGGTCGCGTTGCCGGAGTATTTTCCGCTCATCAGCCCGGACGAAACCGCCAAGGTGCATCTGCGCGAGCCCGAGGGCGCGGGACCGCTGCAGAATTTTCTGCGTGAAGCAGCAGCGCGCCACGGCGTCTGGCTGATCGGCGGCACGATACCCCTGGTGGCAGGTGTTCCGAACAAGGTGCGCAACACCACGCTGGTGTTCAACGACAAGGGCGTTCAGGTTGCTCGCTACGACAAGATCCACCTGTTCGGATTCAAGCGTGAGCGCGAGGCCTACGACGAGTCGGTCACGATCGAAGCGGGCGATGAGGTGGTGGTGTTCGATGCGCCCTGGGGCAGAACCGGTTTGTCGGTCTGCTACGATCTGCGCTTTCCCGAGCTCTTTCGCCGGATGGGTGACGTCAACCTGATCGTGCTGCCTGCCGCATTCACCGCGACCACTGGGCGAGCGCACTGGGAAGTTCTGCTGCGTGCTCGCGCAATCGAGAACCAGTGCTATGTGATGGCGCCGGCGCAGGGGGGGCGTCATCCCGGCGGACGGGTCACCTGGGGACACACCCTGGTGGCGGACCCCTGGGGTGAAATCGTCGCGTGTCGTGATGAGGGCGCTGGAGTCGTGTTCGCCGAAATTGACGAGTCCAGAATTGCCGCGATACGCGCCAGTCTGCCGGCGCTTCGGCATCGGTGCCTGATGCCGGGCTGATGATTCGCCACGGCGGCTTTCACGGTAACGGCACTGAACGCCTGTGTTTCGCTGCACTCTATTGAAGAACAACGACCGTCGGCACCGTCCTGGTTGCCGATGAATGAAATGGAAGCCTGATGAATTCAACTCCAGATGCACTTGCGGTAGCTGATCGCTACCTGCTCAACCCTTATCAACTGGGTGGCGCGGAGCTCGAAAAGGTGTTTGGCAACCTGATGAGCCATCGCCTCGACTATGCCGACCTGTATTTCCAGTACCAGCGCTCGGAGGGCTGGAGCCTTGAGGAGGGTATCGTCAAGTCGGGCAGCTTCAGCATCGAACAGGGCGTTGGCGTGCGTGCCATCAGCGGCGAGAAGACCGCTTTTGCCTACTCCGACGACATCTCCCTGCCGGCCCTGCTGTCGGCCGCCGAGGCCACGCGTGCGATCGGCGCGGCAGGGGGCGGGCAGGCGACGGCGATCAGCCTCGCGCGCATGGCCCAACCGGTGCGCCTTTACCGTGCCGACGACCCCCTCGATTCACTCGACGATACCGCCAAGGTGCGTTTACTCGAGCGCCTGGAGCGTTTTGCGCGCGATGCGGATCCGAGAGTTACCCAGGTCATGGCAAATATTGCGGGTTCCTGGGAAGTCATCATGGTTGCGCGCAGCGACGGCCATACTGCGGCAGATGTGCGGCCGCTAGTGCGGGTGTCGGTTACGGTGATCATGGAGGACGGCGAACGGCGCGAGCAGGGTAGTGCAGGTGGAGGCGGTCGTTTCGACTATGCCTATTTCACCGACGAGCGTCTTGGCGAGTATGCCCTGGCCGCGGTTCACCAGGCGCGTACCAATCTTTTTGCTGATCCCGCACCGGCCGGTGCGATGACTGTGGTGCTGGGTTCGGGTTGGCCCGGCATCCTGCTGCACGAGGCGATCGGCCACGGCCTCGAGGGTGACTTCAACCGCAAGGGTAGTTCGGCCTTTGCCGGGCGCATGGGGCAGCAGGTGGCATCGCGTGGCGTGACGGTGGTCGATGACGGCACCCTCAAGGACAGACGGGGTTCGCTCACCATAGACGACGAGGGCAATCCGACCGCCCGGACGGTGTTGATCGAAGACGGTGTGCTCACCGGCTACATGCAGGACATGATGAATGCGCGGCTCATGGGCGTGGCCCCCACCGGCAATGGCCGGCGCGAGTCCTATGCTCATCTGCCGCTGCCGCGCATGACCAACACCTATATGCTCAATGGCGACAAGGACCCCGAGGAGATCATCCGCTCGGTTGGCAAGGGCCTGTACGCGGTGAATTTCGGCGGCGGCCAAGTGGATATCACCTCGGGCAAGTTCGTATTCTCGACATCCGAGGCCTACCTGATCGAGAACGGCAAGGTCACCCGCCCGGTCAAGGGTGCAACCCTGATCGGCAACGGACCCGATGCGCTGACCCGGGTTTCGATGATCGGCAACGATATGGCGCTCGACCCTGGTGTGGGCACCTGTGGCAAGGACGGACAAAGCGTTCCGGTGGGTGTGGGCCAGCCTACGCTGCGTATCGATGGCCTGACTGTCGGCGGAACCGCGTGACCGGGCGGGCCTGGCTCGAGTGGCTGTTACGTAAGCACATGTAAGCGCGCCCGAGCCTGGGCGGATGGGCTTCCGGGCGTAGGCTACACCCAAGTGAATTTGCCTGTAACGCCCGCCCGCTGCCGTATCGGTGGATTCGGACCAATGTTTTCGGGACGGCGTTTGCCGAATTGGTAGCATCATCAAGTCTGGAAATCTGAAACATCCGATGCCATGCTGCCACGGGTTCGAGATTACACTCGTGCGTCTTGAGTCACCCGGTATTCATTGAAGGAGAAAACATGTTCAACAAGCCTACGCTGTTCCCGAAATCAGGTCCCGATGTGGCATCTACTTCGCCCGTATCGGCGCCGCGCGGCGGCCGCCTCGTACCCGGAACGGGCGCATCGAGCGGGATTGCATCGGCAAACGAGGGCGCGAGTACGACCCGCGAATCACCGCTTGCATCAACGAGTAGCGCGCTGGCCAGCGCATCCGCTGCGGAGGCCAAGCCACTCGCAACTTCGGGCGACAGCCACCTGATCGTCGGCCCGAACGTCAAGCTCAAGGGTGCCGAGATTCTCGATTGCGACACGCTGGTGGTCGAAGGCACGGTCGAGGCCAAGATGGACAGCCGGGTGATTCGTATCGCCGAGAAGGGTTTCTTCACCGGCACCGTCGGGATCGATGTCGCCGAGATTCATGGGCGTTTCGAAGGTGAGCTGACGGCCCGCAGCCAGCTGATCATTCACTCGACCGGACGCGTGAGCGGTAAGATCCGCTACGGCAAGATCTTCATCGAAGAAGGGGGCGAGATCTCGGGTGACATCAAGGCGGTCGACGCGAGTGCCGCGCCGGCTCCGGCAGCCGTTGCCGTGCAGTTGGTCCAGACGAACAGCCAGTCAGGTTCGGAAGCTGCTTTTTCTTGATGACAGGTCGGTGCTGTGGCGGTTTATCGACCCGTCACAGCCCGAACGAGTGCGTGGGTGAGTTCGTCAGTTTGGCTGTCCGGGCTCACTCGCATCTGCGCTTGCTACCGCAGGGGCAGCCCCCGAGGCGGA
>JAEUNS010000371.1 GCA_016790005.1 Zoogloeaceae bacterium | reverse complement strand
CCAAGGTGCGGGCGGCCAGAACGTCAATAAGGTGTCGAATGCGGTGCACCTGCGCTTCGACATCGCCGCATCGTCGCTGCCCGAGATCATTCGCGAGCGACTGCTACGGCTCGGTGACCAGCGCATCAGCAAGGATGGCGTCGTCATCATCAAGGCCCAGGCCCACCGTAGCCTCGAGAAAAACCGCGCCGAAGCCCTTCACCGCCTCGAAGAACTCATCGCCCGCGTCGCGGTGACGCCCAAGCACCGCCGACCGACCAAGCCGACCTGGGCATCGATCGCCCGCCGACTCGAAAGCAAGGCCAAGCGCGCAAACGTGAAGGCCGGGCGCGGGCGCATCGAGGATTAGGCGCGCCCGGCCCGGGGCGTAAACGTTTGCGCTGGCGCTGCTGAAGACGCGCGCTGCGGTACATGTCGCCGGATGGGCATGATCACGAGATCTGCCCAGCAACAACCATGACCGGGGACCTTTATCAAGTGCCGAGGTAAGTGAACGATTACGGCCTGGACTCGGTGCCGCCCCTCATCTTCGTTCGACGGTCGTGCTCGCAGGCAACACCGTACCCGCGCACTCGCCAAAACCAATTCGCCGTGCGCCGGGCCGTTCACAGAATGCGCGCAGGCTGACCTTGTCGCCATCCTCCAGGAAGCTCCGACTTTCACCGTTCGCAAGCTCGATCAAGCGCTTGCCGCCCGCGGTCAACTCCAGGAGCGATCCCGCCTCATCCGGCTGAGGACCGGACAGAGTACCCGAGCCAAGCAGATCGCCCGGTTGAAGATTGCAGCCATTGACCGTGTGGTGCGCGACGAGTTGAGCCAGCGTCCAGTAGGCATCGCGATAGTTACAGCGACTGAGCCGCTCGCCGGGACTACCTGCCGCTCGCATTGCGGCGGTCTGCAGCCACACCTCGAGCATGATGTCGAACGCACCGGCTTCGCGGTTGGCCTTGCTATCAAGATAGGGCAGCGGGTCCGGGTCGCCGGCAGGCCGCTGGTACGGCACCCGGAACGGTGCCAGCGCGTCGAGCGTGACGACCCAAGGCGACAGCGTGCTGGCGAAGTTCTTTGACAGGAACGGACCCAGCGGCTGATATTCCCATGGCTGAATGTCGCGTGCGCTCCAGTCGTTGAACAATGCCAGACCGAACAAATGCTCCTCGGCCTCGCCGATCGGTACCGCTTCACCGAGCGGGTTGCGTTTGCCCACCAGAGCGGCCAGTTCGAGTTCATAGTCGAGCCGCCGCGATGGCCCCACCATGGGTACTGTCGCATCGGCCGCGCGCGTCTGTCCAAGCGGACGCCGGAAATCAGTGCCGCTCGGGATGATCGACGACGAGCGGCCGTGATAGCCGATCGGCACCCACTTGTAGTTGGGCAGCAGCGGGTTGTCAGGCCGGAACAGCTTACCGACCGCGGTGGCGTGGTGGATGCTGGTGTAGAAGTCGGTGTAATCCCCGATCTGACACGGCAACGCCATCTCGACACTTGCAGACGCAACCAGCGCTTCGCGCTCTTCCCACTCCGGCTGCTGTGCACTGCCACGGCGCAGCCCCTGCGATATCGCCAGCCGCAAGGCCCGCTGGGCCTCGCGCCCGAGCGACATGAGTTGATTCATGTCGTAGCCGCTGATCAGGCGGGCACGTCGCAGATCCAGGATCTGGTCGCCGATCGCCACACCAATGCGCCAATCCATGTCGGCCGCGCGGCGAAAACGTCCGAAAGGCAGGTTCTGGATCGGGAAGTCCGTATTCGAGTCATTGGCAGACTCGATCCAGCTCTCCAGCGTCGGATCGTGCGTGTCGTCAAGCAGTGCCATCATTGGTCGAACTCCCGCTCATGCAGGAAGGCTGCATGCCGGGGGGCACGGCGGGTCTGCGACCACTCTTCGAGCATCTCCCACTTGACCGCATCGAGTTTGCGGTGAATCTCGGCCTCCTCCGGGTCAGGACAAGCGAGTTCGACCCGATGACCATTCGGATCGAAGAAGTAGATCGAGTGAAAGGCGCCGTGGTCGGTGACACCAAGCACCTCGACGCCATTCGACTCGAGTTGTGCCCGGAAGCCAAGCAACGTTTCACGATCCTGCACCTTGAAGGCGATGTGCTGCACCCAGTCCGGGGTATTGGGGTCGCGCCCCATCGGCGGCTGGGTTGGCAACTCGAAGAAGGCGAGCACGTTGCCGTTGCCGGCGTCGAGGAATACATGCATGTAGGGATCCGGCGCCTTGGTCGACGGCACCAGGTCTTCGGCAATGGCCAGCACGAAATCCATGTTGAGCATCTTTTGGTACCACAGCACGGTTTCCTTGGCGTCGCGGCAACGGTAGGCGACGTGATGGATGCGGTCGATCTTGAGCATGTCAGGCCGCCTCGCTGATGTCGATTGCGCCCCGCCTGATCTGGTCGCGCTCCAGCGATTCGAACAGCGCCTTGAAGTTGCCCTCACCGAAACCCTCGTCACCCTTGCGCTGAATGAATTCGAAGAACACCGGCCCCAGCAGCGTTTCCGAGAAGATCTGCAACAACAGCCGCCGGGCACCGCCTTCGGTGCTGCCATCGAGCAGAATGCCGCGGGTCTTAAGTTCTGCCGGGTTTTCACCATGACCCGGGAGCCGCTCGTCGAGCATCTGATAGTAGGTTTCGGGCGGCGCCGTCATCAAGGGCACACCGGCACGCCGCAGCTTGTCCACACTACCCAGCAGATCGTCGGTGAGCAGCGCAATGTGCTGAATACCCTCACCATTGAACTTCATCAGGAACTCCTCGATCTGGCCGGCTCCTTTGGAAGCCTCTTCATTCAAGGGAATGCGGATTTTGCCGTCGGGTGCGGTCATGGCCCGCGAGGTCAGTCCGGTGTATTCGCCCTTGATGTCGAAGTAGCGGATCTCGCGGAAGTTGAAGATGCGCTCATAGAAGCTGCCCCAGTGTGCCATTCGACCGCGATACACGTTGTGGGTGAGGTGGTCGATCAGTTTGAAACCGTGACCTTCGGGATGACGATCCACACCTTCGATGAAATTGAAGTCGATGTCATAGATCGAGCGCCCTTCCTCGAAGCGGTCGATGAGGTACAGGGGCGCACCGCCGATGCCCTTGATCGCGGGCAGGCGCAACTCCATGGGCCCGGTCGGCATGTCGAGCGGCTGCGCGCCGAGTTCGATCGCACGGTTGAACGCCTTCTGTGCGTCACGCACGCGAAACGCCATCCCGCAGGCCGACGGCCCGTGCTCGGCAGCAAAATAGGACGGGATGGTTCGCGGCTCACGGTTGACGATGAAGTTGATGTCACCCTGGCGATGGAGCGAAACATCCTTCGAACGATGCTGCGCAACGCGGGTGAAGCCCATCAGTTCGAACAGCGGTTCGAGCACGTTGGGGGTAGGCGAGGAGAACTCGACAAACTCGAAGCCCATGAGGCCCATCGGATTTTCAAAAAGGTCAGTCATTGCCTTGCTCCTGGTAGTTGGATTACTTGATTGCAGCGTTATCTTGTTAATTGGAATCGCGCGCTGACGGGCTTGGGGTCGTCAACCCCGGATCATGAAACCCGGCACGCCCGTTTCCCTCAGCGCAAACGGCGCAGCCCGGTTTTGTAGAAAGCGCCCCGCTCCGCATAGTTATCAGCGCCTCTCGCAAATTCGGCGATATTCTCGTCGCCGAGTTCGCGAACCACCTTGGCCGGTGCGCCGAGGATCAGGGAGTTGGGCGGAAAGACCTTGCCTTCGGTCACGATGGCCCCCGCGCCGACGAGGCTGCCACGGCCGATGACCGCACCGTTGAGCACCACCGCCTGGATGCCGATGAGCGCCCCGTCCTCAATGGTGCACCCGTGCAACATGGCTTGGTGGCCGATCGTGACGCGCTCACCGATGACCAGCGGACAGCCCGGATCGACGTGCAGCACCGCACCCTCCTGGACATTGCTGCCGTCACCGATCGTAATCGGTTCGTTATCCGCGCGAATGACCGCGCCAGGCCATACGCTGGCACGCTCGCCAAGCCTGACCCTGCCGATTAGCACCGCCTCCTCCGCCACGTAGGCGCTGTCCGGTACCATCGGTTCATGTTCATCTAGTGCGTATATGCTCACGTTTGCTATTCCTATATCGGTCAGCGGATGTTCAGCATCGTGCCGGGCAGCCACAGTGCAATCTGCGGCCAGATCATCACCAATGCGAGCGCAAAGACCAGGAGGAAGACATAGGGCATCGATCCGCTGATGATCTGGCCCATGGGCGCTCGGGTGATCGCCTTGATCGTGAAGAGGTTCATGCCCACCGGCGGCGTGATCATCGCGAGTTCGAGGTTGATCACCAGCAGCACGCCATACCAGATCGGATTGATGCCCAAGTGAATCATCACTGGCAGGATCACTGGCGTCGTGAGCAGAATGATCGCGATCGATTCCATGAACATGCCGAGGATGAAGATGACCACCATCATCGCAATCAGGAAGCCAACCACGCCCACATCGGCCGCCACCACAAACTCCACGATCTGCAGAGGAATCCGCATCTTGGTGATCACATGGGCAAACACCGAGGCGCCAGCAACGATCATGAATAGTAGCGACGAGGTGCGGCTGGCATCGATGGCCGCATTCCACAGGTCGCGCAGACCAATCGTGCGATAGATCAGACCGCCCACAAGGGTCGCCGCAACTGCACCCACCGCAGCGGCCTCGGTCGCGGTAAAAACCCCTGCGTACATGCCACCCAGCACCACCAGCGGCAGGGCGAATGACCAGATCGACTTACGGATTGCACTGACCGCTTCACTTAGGGAGGCCCGCGGTTCGACCCTGACCTTGTTCGCTCCGAAGGCGCAACTGCCCATGCTCCAGAACACGAAGATCAACGCCACCATCAGACCGGGAAGAACGCCCGCCATGAAGAGTCCGCCGATCGAGGTCTCGGTGACGACGCCGTACAACACCATTGGGCCCGACGGCGGAATCAGAATGCCCAGCGTCCCGCCGGCGGCAACGACGCCATAGGCCACTTTGGGGTCATAGCCAAAACGGATCATCTGCGGAATCGCGACCGAGCCAATGGTCAGCGCAGTAGCGACGCTCGAGCCCGAGATTGCGGCGAACACCGTGCATGCAATGATCGTCGCAATGCTCAATCCACCTGGTAGATGCCGGGTCAGGGTGAAGGCTGCGCCGTAGAGGTCGTCGACGATCTTGCCGCGAATCATGACGTGGGCCATGAATGCGAATAGCGGAATGGTTACCAGCAGATAGCGCCCCATCTCGTGCAGGATCACTTCGCCGATCGGGCCGAGGTTGCCCTGCGTGGCGATCAGAAGGCCACCACCGAACAGCGCCAGGCCGGCAAAGATCGGAAGTCCGGTGAATAGGAGCAAAACCACCCCCAGCATGATCAATCCGATAGTCATTGGGTGTTCTCCTCGTGATGATGGCCGCCGGTCGCGAGCGACGGGGTATTGGTCAGCAGGCGCAACAATGCTTCGATGGTGACGAGCAACATCAGCCCGCCGCCCAGCGGCAACAGTAGCTCGAGCCAGTAGATCGGGATCTCGACATTTCCGGAGGTGGTGATGCCCAGCATCCGCGACGACATCGCGGTTTCCCAGCCATTGACGATCAACATCACCGAGAACACCCCCACCGCCAGCGCCGACCATAGGTCCGCGATGCGTTTTGCCCGCGGGCTGCGCGTGGACAGCGCACCGGTGAGCATGTCGACACTCACATGCTGACCGCGGCGCAGAGTGCTTGCGGTGGCAAGCATCACGATGCCTGCGAGCATGAAGCCGACGGTGTCATCGACCCAGGTTGGCGCGGCATTGAAGCCATAACGCGCGACCACCGCATACACCACCAAGCCAAGCGCAATCAGTATGCCGATCGCCGACAGCCCCATCGCGAAGCCGGTAATGCCACCCAGCACGCGCTCTATTCCTGCCACCAGTGCCGGCGTTTGTCGCGCCGACGCGGGGTTTTCGTGGTTTTTCACAGACTTTGTCTCCTGCTTTTCTTTCAAGGCGCGCGCTACACGCACGCTCGGCCAACGCGAGCGAGACCGCTCGCCGCGCGGGCAACTTACGGGATTACAGGCCCTTTACGATTTCGACGAGCTTGGCGCCATCGGGAGCAGAATCGATGAAGGCCTTGATGACCGCCTCCTGCATCGCATCGGTAAGCACCTTCTCTTGTTCGGGGGTCAGAACGACCACCTCCATGCCCTTTTCGCGCAAGTTCGCGACGTCTTTCTGCGAGACGCCGTCGCTGGCCGGAAGAAGACGCTTCTCGGCTTGCCGTGCCGCGGCCTCGATGCTCGCCTGTACATCGGCGGGAAGTTTGTCCCACCAAGCGGGATTGACCACGAGGTTGGCATAGACCGCCGCGAACGCAGAGGCCACGCCGTATTTTTGGACTTCGTAAAGGCGTCGGCTATAGCCTGCGGCGACCCCTGTGACGCTGGCGTCGATCACCCCGGTCTGCAGCGCCTGATAGACCTCCGAGCCTGGCATGGCCGAAGGTGCCGCGCCCATTGCCTTGAGTCCGTGGTCGAGGAGTTTGCTCAAGCCACGAATCTTCACACCCTTGAAATCGCCCGGCGTGATCAACGGCGCCTTGGCCGAGGTAAAGAGACCATCGTTTGCATCGATCAACCAGGCGATGTTCCTGATGCCCTTGGATGCCATCTTCTCATCCAGCAGTTTCGAGGCATCCGAGCCCGCAAACTTCGTCAGTTTGTCCACACTCGTCATCAGGTAGGGAATTGAGGTCACGTTCATCTCGGGAATCGTTCCGCCCCACTGAAAGCTCACGATCGCGGCGGCCTCGACCTCGCCCCGCGCCACCGCGGCATGATTCTGAGTCGCCTTGAACAATTGCTCGGAGCCGAAGACCTGTACATCGACTTTCCCACTGGAACCACTCTCAACGTCGGCCGCGAACTGTTCGAGTGCCTTTGCGACCTGGTGTGAAGGTGGATACTGATGGCTGATCCGCATCGTGAAGTCGGCAGCGAAGGCGCCCTGAATGGTAAAGGTCGCGGCAATAGCGCCGAGTGCCAGTGCGTATGAATTTTTCATGATGTCTCCTGTCCCTGTTAACGTGATTGGGCGTCGTGTTGATGTCTTGCGTTTGATTGTGTCCGTCCGAGTGGCCGAGCTCAGCCCACCGACGCGGTCTTGAGTTGTCCGAGCACTTCTTCGGTGTGCTCGCCGATCTTCGCCAACGGGCGACGAACAGGCGGACGCCGCCCCCCCATCAACAAGGGCAGCAGGACGACTTTCGTACTTCCACCGTCGTCCGTCTCCATTGGCGCAAGTCCGCCACTCGCAAGCATGTGCGGGTCATCGAGCAACTGATCCGGGCGCATGATGGGTGCGTAAGGCAATCCAGCCGCTTCGAGCTTGGGCGAGAGTTCGTCGGCACGATGGTGTTTTAGGATTTCGCCCAGGCGCTGCAACAGGGCGGGTCGTACCGCCACACGCTGAGCGTTGGTCTGCAGGCTTTCGTCGGCCGCCAGATCGGGCCGTCCGAGCACTTCACACAGGGTCAGCCATTGCTTGTCGCTGACCGCGGCAATGAAGAGTTGCTCGTCGTTCGCCAGCGTGAATACGTCATACACGCTCCACGCCGATACGCGTGAGGGCATCGGCGGGGGCGGCTCACCTGTCATCGCGAATTGCTGCATATGCTGGGCGGAGAGAAACACGCAGTTCTCGAACAGCGCGCTCTGGATCTCCTGCCCGCGACCGGTGCGCTCGCGCTCGATCAAGGCGGCAAGTACGCCGATGGCACCGAACATACCCCCCATGATGTCGTTCACCGAGGTACCGGCGCGCAGCGGTCGTCCGACCGGACCGGTCATGTAAGAGAGCCCGCCCATCATCTGCACGACTTCATCCAGCGCCAGCCGATTCTCATACGGCCCGGGCAGAAAGCCCTTGTGCGAAACGTAAATGAGGCGAGGAAAACGCTTGGCCAGGGTTTCATGGTCGAGCCCAAGCTTGCTCATCATTCCAGGCCGGAAATTCTCGAGCATGACGTCGCATTCGCCAATCAACTCGAGCGCCGCGGCATGACCTTCTGGCGTGTTGATGTCGAGTACCACGCTCTTCTTGTTGCGGTTGAAGGAGCGGAAGAAACCGATGCCCAGACCGGGCAGGTTACGCGTCTTGTCGCCGCCGGGCGGCTCGATCTTGATCACCTCGGCGCCCAGATCGGCCAGGATCATGCCGCAAGTCGGCCCCATGACCATGTGGGTGAATTCGACGACCCGTACACCGGCCAGCGGCAGGGTCGAATCGGGGGTAAGGGTAGTATTCATTGCAACCTCAGAGAACGGACGTTTCGATCGAATTGAAGGTCTTGGGCAGGCCTGCTCGCCACAAGGAGCCGTGCAGTGTCTCGCCCTGCAGCCATCCGGCCACCTTTGCGCGCAGTTCGAGCAGGCGGGGCAGCGCAATACCGGTCGCCACACCCATGCTCTCGAGCATGTAGGCGAGATCTTCGGTCGAGGCGTTGCCGCTTGCACCCGGCGCATGCGGGCAACCACCGATGCCGGCAAGCGAGGCGTCGAAGCGGGTCAGACCGAGCTGCAGCGCGGCATGGACGTTGGCAAGCGCCAGGCCACGGGTGTCATGGAAATGACCACAAGTGAATCGGTCGCCCGCCACTTTGAGGGCCTGCTCGCACAGTCTGCTGACCATCGCCGGGTCGGCATAGCCGACTGTATCGGCGATACTGACGCGATCCGCACCGGCATCGAGCAGGGCCTGCAACAGGCGCAACACCTCGGACGGCTCGACCCGACCCTGCAGGGTGCAACCAAAGGCGGTGCCGACGCCCCCTTCGATGATGATCTTCGAACCCGCCGCATCGCGCGCGGCCCTCATCCGTGCAACTTCCTGCACCACTTCGTCCGGTGTCTTGCGCAGATTGGCCAGGCTGTGGGCATGGCTGGCAGAAAGCGGCATGATCATCAGATGAGCGCCGGTTTCGATCGCACGCTCGGCGCCCTTGAGGTTGGGTACGAGCACCGACACCACCAGATCGGGCAGTTCGCGTGCAAACGCAACCAGTTCTGCAGTATCGGCAAGCTGCGGCAGAAGGCGTGCCGGCACGAACGAGCCGACCTCGATTTCGCGCTGGCCGGCGGCATGGGCTTCACGAATCCATTCCATCTTGTGTGCAGTCGGCACGATGGTCGCGATACTCTGCAGGCCGTCGCGCAGACCGACCTCGCGGATCACCGCCCGGTCCGGCAGCGTGCTGGGGGTATTGGGCATTCCTTGTCTCCTGTGGTCATGTGTCTTGTTCGCGGTCGCTTTCGGCGGATCTCATTGCGGGGAATCCCCTACCAGTCGTCAGCGCGTTGAGATACATTAACCATTCCATAAGGCAAATTAAAGCGCCTATTAGGAAGGGTATTCGTTCCAAATCGGAAACCCTTGAATTCGGCGCAAACGGGCAAGGCCAGACCACGGGAGTTGATTCACCATGCATCGTCATTTCGACCCGGTTTCGCTGCGGCTTTTCATAGCAGTCTGTGAAGAAGGCAACATCGCATTGGCTGCGGAGCGCGAGGCAATCGTCCCATCGGCGATCAGCAAACGTGTCGCCGCGCTGGAAGATCATGTCGGCACGCTCCTGCTCAACCGCGGCCGGCGCGGTATCGAGCCGACTGCGGCGGGCGAGGTGCTATTGCGCCAGGCACGCGAGATTCTGAGCATGATGGAGCGCACGCATGCCGAACTGAGCGCCTTCAAGGATGGGGTGCATGGCAGCGTGCGCATCCTCGCCAGCCTTTCTGTGCTGGCCGAAGCGCTACCTGACGACATCGCCCGCTTCCTGATTCGGAACACCTCGGTGCGCATTACCCTCGAGGAGAAGATCAGCGCCGAAATCGTCAGAAGCGTGCGCGAAGGGCGGGCCGACCTCGGCATCTGCTGGAACGCCGGCAATCTGATCGACCTCGACCAGGTCGCCTATCGCTCCGACCACTTGTGTGTCGTCGCCCGAACCGACCACCCGATAGCCCAACATGCGGAAATTCCGTTTGCCGAGGTGCTCGATCATGAAATGATCAACGTGCAACCGGGGAGCATCATGCAGTTGATGCTCCAGCGCCATGCGGCGATCATCGGCAAGCGACTGAGCTTCGGCAATGAAGTCGCCAACTTCGACTCGGCGTCACGCGTGGTTGCAGCCGGACTCGGGATCGCAATCCTGCCGTTCGAGATCGCCAGCGCGCAGGCCAGCGCGCTCGGTCTGAGGCTGGTTCCCCTGGCCGATGAGTGGGCGACGCGGCGATTCGTGATCGTCAGCCGCCCCGCGACAGCGATATCGGTAGCGGCGCGCGCACTTGTTTCGCACCTGATCGAATGCGCGCGGGAAGAGCCGGCACAACCGGTCCTGGCCACGTCCGACCCCGTGTGACGTTCCGAGATGGAAGCGCGTGCCTTCCCATTGATCACTGCCCAAGTGCATCGATGACTCTAGAGTGTGCTATCGATCAGCCGTCTAGCCGGGTTTGACCCCGGGGAGTGCAGGCCGATCAAATCGCAGCACTCACTCACCGATCAGGACAAGGAACCTCACGTGAACCCGAATACGCCCCTGCCATCCCCGAGCAAACTCGACCCCATCGAGGGTTTGAGCAACTGCCATGCGAGTATCGTCGCAAGACTGGAAGCGCTCGACCGGTTGCCCGAACTCGTCGACGCCGTAATTCGTGCCCGCCACACCGCGGAGGACTGTCTGCAGTTCTTCGACAAGGCGATCAAGCCGCATCACCAGGACGAAGAGCGCGAACTCATCCCGGCAGTGCTCACAAGTGCCGAGCCGGGTGAGGAAAGGGCACGGGTCGAGACGCTGGCCAAGCGCCTCATTGATGAGCACCGCAAGCTGGAATCCCTGTGGGGTCGACTTCGCCCGCAACTGAAGCGGATTGCCGCGGGACACGCCGAAGCACTCGACGCGGCGGCGATCGGCGCTCTGGTTGCCGACTACAAGGCCCACGCTTCGTTCGAGGAGACGGACTTCCTGCCGCTCGCAGCAGAGATCCTCGGACGCGAGAGCCTCGACCTGGCGGCACTCGGTCTGTCGATCCACATCCGCCACAGCCGGGACAGCGTCCAGTCCTACGTATGAGCACCGTTCCCATGCCCGGATCTCGATGCAGGACGGGCCGCTTAGCGACCGGGCAGGGGTACAGCGATGCAGCGGGTCACGACCGGCGGCTGCCTGCCTAGTTGGATTACCCGCTTCTGCTCACGCAGCGCGATATAGGACACGGAAATTCTCTCATTACGCCTCAGATAATCGACCCACGATTCATCGATCAGGTACTCGAAGTAGCGTTCGGAGTCACCGACGTCGCGCAACAATTCCCAGGACAACACGCCATTGCGTAACCAGATCCTGCGGCTTGCACTCATCAACCCCGAAAATTCCACGAAACGCTCGGACGCGACCCGATACTCGACCATGACCAGCACCGGACCCTGGTTTGGCGCCACCGGGATCGCCAAATCAGGGGCCTTCCACAGCCCGACCGGGGTAAGGTCTTCTTCCGCGCGGGTGCCAAGCTTGAAGCGGCGCGTGACGAGCAATAGCACGATGCCCGCGACGCTCGAAGCCACCAGGCTGACATGGACCGCGCTGACACTCGCAACCTGCCCCCAAACAACCGCCCCGAGCGTACCACCACCCATCAAGGCCATCTGATAGACCGCCATGCCCCGCGCCCTCACCCAATCGGGCAATGCCATCTGGGCCGACACGGTCAGCGAGTTCGCCACCACGATCCAGGCGCAACCGGCTACCACCAGGGCAGGTGCGGAGATCACGGGATCGGGCAAGAATGCAACCAAAGTCGTTGCAAGGGCATGCACTACGGTGCCTGCGCCCACCAGTCCGTCGCAATTCATCACGGTGCGCAGCCGAGGCAGAATCATCGCTGCCACCAAGGCTCCGCTTCCCAGTGCAGCCAGAAGCAACGTGAAGGTCCCCGGACCACCGCCTTCGATGCCGCGGGCGACCAAGGGCAGCAACGCGAGCAATCCCATCGCCTGAAAGAAGAAGATTGCAACCCGCAGCAGAATGATCAGCAATCGGGGCGACTGCCGCACATGCTGTAGCCCAACACGAATCGCCCCGAGCAGGCGCTCGGCCGGCAGAGCGCGCAGCTTGGGTTCATGCCGCCAGCGTGTCAGCACCACGGCGAGCACGATCGACAGGACCGCATTCAGCAGGAACACCCAGGCGGTACCCGCTACCACGATCAGTACCCCGGCGATTACCGGGCCGAACACGCGCGACGCGTTCATCGCAACACCGTTCAAGGCCAGCGCTGCCGGCAACTCGGCGCGCGGAACCAATTCGGGAATGGTCGCGGCGAACACCGGCCAGCGCATGGCCAACCCGACGCCATTGGCGAACATCAGTACCAGCAGCAGACTCGGGCCGAGCGTGGTGGTGAAGGCGGCCACGCACAACAACGCCGCCACCGCGGCTACCCACACTTGGGTAGCGATGAAGAGCCGGCGGCGATCGAAGATATCCGCAAACGCACCGCAGGGCACCCCGAGCAGAAACACCGGCAGCGTCGATGCTGCCTGCACCAGTGCAACCATGAGCGGCTCGGGGCTGAGCGAAGTCATCAGCCAGCCGGCCGCGACCTCGTTCATCCACATGCACACATTGGCCGTCATCCAGGCGCCCCAAAGCAGCCGAAAGGCCGCGTGACGCAACGGCGACCACGCCGAAACCAACGCCGGGGAGCCATCCTTGTCGGGCCCGAGCACCGCCTATACCCTCGCCCCAACAACTGACCGCAAACAAACCCTCAGCCTCGTCGGCACGCAACCCGACCAATGCACCGCCGAACTCATGTCGCGAGTTCCGGCCGGTTCTTGAAGAGTTCCAGTGCCTCCGGATTCGCCAGCGCCTCCACATTCCTGACCGGCTCGCCATGCACCATATTGCGCACAGCCAATTCGACGATCTTGCCGCTACGGGTGCGCGGAATGTCTGTCACCTGCACAATTCGTGCGGGCACATGGCGCGGGGTGGTGTTCTCGCGGATGCGGCGCTTGATGCGCTCGGCCAACGCCGCATCCAGTGCCATTCCATCGCGCAGGCGCACGAACAACACCACCCGAACATCGCCACGCGCCTGCGGCGGCCAGTCCTGGCCAATGACGATCGACTCGAGCACTTCGGGCACCTTCTCGACCTGTCGATAGATCTCGGCCGTACCGATCCTGACGCCACCGGGATTGAGCACCGCATCCGAGCGCCCATGAATGATCAAGCCATCGTGCGCGGTGACTTCGCAGAAATCTCCATGGCACCAGATGCCGGGGAAGCGCTCGAAGTAAGCAGCCCGATAACGCGTCCGGCCCGGATCATTCCAGAATCCTACCGGCATCGCCGGAAATGGTTTGGTGCACACGAGCTCGCCCTTCTCGCCGCGCACCGACCTACCATCTTCATTGAATACTTCCACCGCCAGTCCAAGACCGCGGCATTGCAACTCGCCCCGCCACACCGGCAGAATCGGGTTGCCCAGTGCAAAACACGACACGATGTCGGTCCCGCCCGAGATCGACGACAGACACACATCGGCCTTGATCTCGCGGTAGACGAAATCGAAGCTCTCCGGCGCCAACGGGCTGCCGGTGGACATCACCGCGCGTAATGCATCCAGCCGGTAGTGTTCGCGCGGCCGCAATTCGGTCTTCGCGAGCGCATCGAGATACTTGGCTGAAGTACCGAAGTGGGTCATGCCCTCCTCCTCGGCAAAATCGAACAACACCCGGCCATCGTTCAGAAACGGCGATCCGTCGTACAACATCAGCGCAGCACCGGTCGCCAGACCCGAAGCGAGCCAGTTCCACATCATCCAGCCACAGGTAGTGAAATAGAACAGACGGTCACCCGGGCGCACGTCGGTATGCAGGACGTGCTCCTTCAGGTGTTGCAGCAGCACGCCGCCATGGCCATGCACGATGCACTTGGGTACGCCGGTGGTGCCTGACGAGTACAGGATGAACAAGGGATGATCGAACGCCACCTGCCGGAACGTGATCGCCGCCGCCGCAAACGGTGCAAGAAAATCCTCCAGGCGTGTCGCCGCACGAATGGGCGCAACATCGAATTCGCTGCGAGTGTAGGCGCAAACCACGACCCGCTCGATACTCGGCACCTGCGCCGCGATCTCCGCCACCTTGGCGAGCGAGTCGACTGTCTTGTGGTTGTAGAAGTAGCCATCGGCGCAGACCAGCACCTTGGGCTCGATCTGTCCGAACCGATCGACCACACCCTGCACGCCGAAGTCCGGCGAAGCTGACGACCAGATCGCGCCAAGGCTCGCGGTCGCCAGCATTGCTACCATGGCTTCGGGCAGGTTGGGAAGGTAGCCGGCCACCCGGTCGCCCTCGCCCACGCCCTGCGCCCGCAATGCCTGGGCGAATCGGGACACCGCAGCCACCAGTTCGGCGCGGCTCAGTCGGCTCGCCACCTTGTCCTCACCACGAAACACCAGCGCGTCGGCACAATCATCGGGCCCGAAATGTCTCAACAGGTTCTCGGCATAGTTGAGGCGAGCCTCTGGAAACCAGCGTGCCTCCAGCATCGAGTCACCATCAACTAGCACCGCGTCGCCGCGCGCCGACGCCTGCACACCGCAGTAGTCCCAAAGAGCGCGCCAGAAGTCTTCCGACTCACTCACCGACCAAGCGTGGATTGCCGGATAGCTTGCAAAGCGCAGTCGATTTCGTTGCTCACTCCAGCGGATGAAGCGCGTCATACCCGCGGCTTCGATCTGCGCAGCACTCGGTGACCACAAAGGGCTTTCGGACATGTTTTCTCCACTAGGCCTGCATACAACCCTTTGAACGACCCGGCCGTGGATTCATGGACCGCTCGAGTAGAAGCAGGGCGTATACGGCTTGATTTGTCGGCTTGGTAGGGGCGAGCTCGAACCCGCCGGAAGATCGCACTTTAGGCATTCCGAAATGAAAAGACTGCGCAATTATGGAAACAATGCAGTTCCATATCGGAACGGTACGATTTGTCGAGATGTATGCCTGAGTGATCGGAAAGACCACATGTGGGCGCACGCTATTGAAACCGCCTGCAAGCGGTGACAATGCGTTTTCCATACGGCTGACGGGCGGACACCCAAGCGAAGGTCGCGACGTTTGGGTAGGAGGGCTGTTCGCCGAGACCTACTGGCGAAACATTGACTTAACGGCCCGGTGACGATTCATCACCCTGATGAAATCACCGGGTCTGATTCTGATTGGGGAAAATCAGGAGCCTACTGCTTGACCGGTGCCACGCCGGCTTCTGCCAGCATCTGCTGGAGTTCGCCGCTCGCGAACATTTCCTTGACGATGTCACAGCCGCCGACGAATTCGCCCTTGATGTAGAGCTGCGGGATGGTCGGCCAGCTGGCGTATTCCTTGATGCCCTGG
>JAEUNS010000321.1 GCA_016790005.1 Zoogloeaceae bacterium | reverse complement strand
GCTCACCGATGCCGAGACCGAGATCCTTGCACTGGTACGGCCTGAAGATGCGCTGGTCGCGATCATCGTGCGCAAGGACGACGAAGCCGAATCGCCGGCCAGTGCCGGGCTGAAGGCCAACTTCATGGCGCCGCTCGTCATTAACGTCGCGGCGCGGCGCGGATTGCAGAAGATCATCAGCAAGCTGGGATGCGATGTAACCCTGCGGGCGCAGGGCTGAACACTTGCTTGTTGCCCGGCGCATCGCCGGTTTTTTTCGATGCGCCCGGCGAGATGCCTGATCTCCCTGGCGCAGCCACTACAGGGAGTATTTCCATGAGTCGTATCATCATCGCCACCACCAATGCGCCCGCAGCCATTGGCACCTACTCGCAGGCCGTCAAGGCCGGCAACACCGTTTATCTCTCCGGCCAGATCGGGCTTGATCCGGTCAGCATGCAGATGGTCGAGGGCTTCGAGGCGCAGACCGTGCAGGTGTTCGAAAACCTCAAGGCCGTGGCAGAGGCTTCCGGCGGTGCGCTTGCCGATGCGGTGAAGCTCACGATCTACCTCACCGACCTGTCGAACTTCGCCAAGGTCAATGAAGTGATGGCGCGCTACTTCGCCGAGCCCTATCCGGCCCGTGCCGCGGTCGGCGTCAAGGAACTGCCACGGGGCGCGGTCGTCGAGGCCGACGCGGTGCTGGTTCTGGGGTGAGTGTTTGCAGAAGGTCTGTCTGCGGCCGGCCTGTGCGGGCGGTGAGCCTGGTGGCCGGTCTCGGGCTGCGGCGCTGTTCGTGAAGCGGTGAATGGATTCCGTAGCCAACGCATCGTCCACTTCCGGCGCGGCCATTGCCCGGTATCGGGATGACTTTTCCGGCTTGCCGCCGGCGCTGGTTTCGCGGCTGGCCAAGCTCGACCTGCGTCGCAATCAGGATCTTGCGCTCCATCTGCCGCTGCGCTACGAGGACGAAACGCGGCTGACCCGGATCGCCGAGGCGCTCGAAGGCACCGAGGTCCAGGTGGAGGGCGAAGTGTTGTCATGCGAGGTGGTGCTCAAGCCGCGGCGCCAGCTCGTCGCCCGCATTCGCGATGATTCCGGCAGTCTGAGTGCGCGCTGGCTGAATTTCTACCCCTCACTTCAAAAGCAGCTTGCGCCGGGTGCGCGGGTGCGGCTGTTCGGCGAGTTGCGCGGCGGTTTTTTTGGCGACGAGATGGTGCACCCGCGGGTAAAAGCTGTTACGGCGGACGAGGCGCTGCCCGACAGCCTCACCCCGGTATACCCGACGACCGCAGGGCTCGCCCAGTCGGCGCTCAGAAAGCTGGTCATGCACGCACTCGGGCGCTTGCCGAAGCAGGAGTTGCTGCCTCCCGAGGTTTGCGCACGGCTGGCGTTGCCCGGCTTTGCCGAGGCGCTGCAAACCCTGCACCGGCCACCGCCCGATGTCGATGTCGCCGCTTTGCTCGAACACAGCCATCCGGCCTGGCGGCGGGTGAAGTTCGAGGAATTGCTGGTTCAGCAGATTTCGCTGCGCCGCGCCTATGTCGCGCGCCGATTGAAATGTGCGCCGACGATCGCGGAACGTGGGCAATTCACCGCAGAGCTGCTTGGTGCCCTGCCGTTTGAACTCACCAACGCCCAGCGTCGGGTGGCGGCCGAGATTGCCGTCGATCTCGCGGCCGCGCACCCGATGCAGCGCCTGCTGCAGGGCGACGTCGGCAGCGGCAAGACCATCGTCGCGGCGCTCGCGATGCTGCAGGCGGCAGAGAACGGATTCCAGGCCGCCTTGATGGCGCCGACCGAGATCCTGGCCGAGCAGCACTATCTGAAACTCAAGACCTGGCTCGAACCGCTGGGGCTCGAGGTGGCCTGGCTGTCCGGCAGCCGCAAGAAACGCGCGCGCGCGGCCGAACTGGCGCGACTGGAATCCGGCGAGGTGCTGCTTGCGGTCGGCACCCATGCGCTGATCGAAGACCCGGTTGCGTTGCCGCGCCTCGGCCTCGCGATCGTCGACGAGCAGCACCGCTTCGGCGTGCGCCAGCGCCTGGCCTTGCGCGAAAAGGCGCTGGCGGGCGCGAGCCCGCACATGCTGATGATGTCCGCCACCCCGATTCCGCGCACCCTGGCGATGACTCACTATGCCGATCTGGATGTATCGGTGCTGGACGAGTTGCCGCCCGGCCGCACCCCGGTGCGCACCCGGCTGGTGTCCGAGGCCCGCCGTGAGCAGGTGATCGCGCGGCTGCGCGACGCCTGCATGGGTGGTCGCCAAGCTTACTGGGTGTGCCCGCTGATCGAGGAGTCCGAGGCGCTTCAGCTCAAGACCGCCCTCGAAACCTTCGAAGCGCTGACGGCGGCGCTGCCTGCGCTGGCGGTGGGCCTGGTGCATGGCCGTCTCAAGCCGGCCGATAAATCCGCGGCGATGGCGGCCTTTGTCGAGGGCAAGACCGACGTGCTGGTGGCGACCACGGTGATCGAGGTCGGCGTCGACGTGCCCAATGCCAGCCTGATGGTGATCGAGCATGCCGAGCGATTCGGGCTGGCCCAGTTGCACCAGCTGCGTGGGCGGGTG
>JAEUNS010000276.1 GCA_016790005.1 Zoogloeaceae bacterium | reverse complement strand
AAAACTTTTCCTGGTTGCACTGGGGACGCTGTTTCCGATCTATCTCAACACCTTTCATGGCATCCGCTCGGTCGATGCCGGCCTGGTCGAGATGGGGCGCTCCTACGGTCTGAGCAACTGGCAGTTGTTCCGGCAGGTGATCCTGCCCGGCGCGTTGCCCAACATCCTGGTCGGTGTTCGTTATGCGCTTGGATTCATGTGGCTCACCCTGATCGTGGCAGAAACGATCTCAGCCACCAGTGGTATCGGCTTCATGGCGATGAATGCGCGCGAATTCCTCCAGACCGACGTGGTCGTGCTCGCGATTCTGCTTTACGCACTGCTGGGCAAACTCGCCGACACCGCTGCGCGTGCGCTCGAGCGCAACTGGCTGCGCTGGAACACCACCTTTCAACCTGCCTGAGAAAAGCAACCGATGAGTTCCCTCGACCAAAACGAACTCGCCCGAGTGGCCAGCCGCGATCCGCAGACGCCCGGCGGATTGACCGTTCGCCTGCAGAATGTCGGCAAGCGATTCGGAGAACGCAGCGTCCTGAGCAACATCGACCTCTCGATTCACTCCGGGGAGTTCATCGCGATCGTGGGCAAGAGCGGTTGCGGCAAGAGCACCCTGCTGCGGCTGCTGGCCGGCCTGGATGCGCCCAGTGGCGGCCAGATCAGCATCGACGGGGAGCCGCTTTCGGGGCTCTCCGGGCATATCCGCATCATGTACCAGGACGCCCGACTGCTGCCCTGGCAAAAGGTGCTGGGCAATGTCGCGCTCGGCCTGCCGGGCAAGCACCGCGGCCATTGGGGCCCGGCACATGCTGCGCTCGACCAGGTCGGCTTGTATGACCGCGCGGACGACTGGCCCAGCCAGCTATCGGGTGGACAGCGCCAGCGGGTCGCGCTCGCCCGCGCGCTGATCCACCGCCCCCGCCTGCTTCTGCTCGACGAACCCCTGGGTGCCCTCGACGCATTGACCCGGATCGAGATGCAGCGGCTGATCGAGCGGATCTGGCGCGACCATGGTTTCACCGCGGTGCTGGTCACCCACGATGTGGGCGAAGCAGTGGCGCTCGCCGATCGCGTCATCGTCATCGAAGACGGTCGGATTGCACTTGATCAGCAGATCGATCTGCCACGCCCGCGCGAGCGTGGCGATGCTGCCTGCGCCGCCCTGGAGGGCCAGATCCTTGAACGCCTGCTGACGGTGAAGGCGCTGAATGCGCGCAACCAGCTGCGCGGCAAGGTGCGCGCTATCCGATCTGACGGCGTACTTTCCGAAGTCGAGATCGAAACGATCGACCGCAACGGCGGCCGCCAGATTCTGGTATCGACCCTGACCAGCCGCAACCTGC
>JAEUNS010000265.1 GCA_016790005.1 Zoogloeaceae bacterium | reverse complement strand
ATGGCCATGAAAGCCCAGCTCGGTCTCGGGCTTGAGCGCGTCGCGCACGGCGCCGAGGCGCGCCTTGACCGTATCGGGCAAAAGGTGCCCGGCCGAGTCGGTGACGTAGATGCAGTTGGCCCCGTAGCTCTCCATCAGCTTCGCCTGGGTCACCAGCCCCGTGGGGCTGTTCATGTGGCTCATCATCAGAAAGCCGACGGTATCCATGCCGAGCTTCCTGGCGTAGCCGATGTGCTGTTCCGACACATCCGCCTCGGTGCAGTGGGTGGCGACGCGGATCGTGCTGACCCCGAGTTCATGCGCCATCTTCAGGTGATCGACCGTGCCGATACCCGGCAACAACAGCGCCGAGACCTTCGCCTGCTTCATCAGCGGAATCACCGCGCCGAGGTATTCCTCGTCGCTGTGGGCCGGAAAGCCGTAGTTCACCGAGCTGCCGCCCAGCCCGTCGCCATGGGTCACCTCGATCAGCGGGATGCCCGCCTCGTCGAGTCCGACGGCGATGGTCTTCATCTGCTCGAGCGTCATCAGGTGGCGCTTGGGATGCATGCCATCACGAAGCGTCATGTCATGCACGGTGACCTTTTTGCCGCGAAGTTCCATGGTGGTCTCCTTACGCCATCACGGCGCGGTTGGGTTCGAGGGTGAGGCGGCCTGCGAGGATCTCCTCGGCGAACATCTCGGCGGTGCGGGCGGCGGCCGCGGTCATGATGTCGAGGTTGCCGGCGTACTTGGGCAGGTAGTCGCCCAGACCCTCGACCTCCATGTACACCGAGACCCGCTTGCCGTCGAAGATCGGCCCATTGACCAGGCGGTAGCCAGGCACGTATTTCTGCACTTGGGCAATCATCGCGTGGATCGACGCGGTGATCCGGGCCTGATCGGGCTCGTCCTCGGTGAGGCAATGCACCGTGTCGCGCATGATCAGCGGGGGCTCGGCCGGGTTGATGATGATGATGGCCTTGCCCTTCGCAGCCCCGCCGACCTTCTCGACCGCCGCGGCGGTGGTGCGGGTGAATTCGTCGATGTTCTTGCGTGTGCCCGGGCCAACCGACTTCGAGGACACGGTGGCGACGATCTCGCCATAGGCGACCGGCTGAACCCGCGAAATGGCCGCGACCATCGGAATGGTGGCCTGGCCGCCGCAGGTGACCATGTTCACGTTCATCTCGGAGAGAAGACCCCCACGCTCACGATGTTCGCTGCCCCCCGAGGGGGCCGGGCCGTCTTGGGAGCGGCCCGGCGACGGCCGACCGACGTGCTCCACCAGATTCACCGGCGGTACGCAGAACGGTCCGATCGCGGCCGGGGTGAGGTCGATCATCAGCACGCCGAGTTCGTTGAGCTTGCGGCTGTTCTCGGCATGCACATAGGCGCTGGTGGCGTCGAAGGCGATCTGTATGCCGTCGGCGAGCACATGCGGCAGCAGGCCGTCCACGCCGTCGGCGGTGGTCTTGAGGCCCAGTTCGCGCGCCCGCGCGAGTCCTTCCGAGGCGGCGTCGATGCCTACCATCCACACCGGCTCGAGCACCGGGCTGCGCTTGAGTTTGTACAGCAGATCGGTGCCGATGTTGCCCGGGCCGATCAGGGCGCATTTGATCTTGTTCATCTGTTCCGTCCTCAGGAGGGTGTCTCTATTCGGGAGTTTGCATGCCGTGCGGCATCCGGGCAGTCGTCGTCATCGGTGCGCCGTCAGCTCACGCTTTCGTCGGCGCCGATCGCGCGCAAGCCCGCGTGCGCGCATGCTTCATCCTGTTGTGCCGAGGCGCCGGATACGCCGATGCCGCCGATCAGTTGTCCCTGGGTTCGGATCGGCAGTCCGCCACCGAAAACAATCAGCCCGGTTTGCGACGAGAATCCCAGCTTCATGCCTTCATCGTCGCCACACACATCCATCCACTTCGCGGTGGGAAAGCCGAAGCCCGCTGCGGTGGCGGCCTTGTCGATCGCGAGTTGCACCGACTGGGGGAACGCTCCGGGCATGCGCAGAAAGGCCACCAGCGTGCCGGACACGTCGGTAACGCCAACGTTGATCAGCACCCCGAGTTCAGCCGCATGTCTAAGCGCTGCGGCGACCGCCGTGTGAGCGGCTTCGGCTGATATGGTGACTTGGGGAATCGCGATATTCATCTGAATACACCTTGATTGTCTTTGGCGACTGTTGCACCTGCGTCAAGATAATTCAGCAAAATATCGAAGTCAAGTGTAAATCTCGAGAAAAAATGAAATTCGCTGTCTACTGAAGTCTCGGCTAGAATCAGGTCCTACACATTCAAGTCAGACACCACCATGAACGATGCCAACGTCCTTGCAGAAACGGGCGAGATGCAGGAGCCCAAGACCCTGGTCGAGGCGGCCTACAAGCAGCTGCGCCGGGACATCATCGAGGGGGTGCATGTGCCGGGCGAAAAACTGCGCGTGGAGCATCTCAGGGAGCACTACGACGTAGGCGCCGGTACCTTGCGCGAGGCCTTGCTGTTGCTCGTCACCGATGCGCTGGTCGTGGCCCAGGGACAGCGCGGTTTTCGAGTCGCACCGATCTCGGTGGCCGATTTCGAAGACATCACCCGCACCCGGGTGCTGCTAGAGACCGAGGCCCTGCGCCAGTCGATCAGCCGCGGCAACGACGAATGGGAGGCGTCTGTGGTGGCCGCGTTTCATCGTCTGTCACGTGCCGAACAAAAACTTGCCGATCACGACGCCGGCACAACCGAGGAATGGGAGCGGCGCAACCGGGCTTTTCACGAGGCCCTGATCGCCGCTTGTCCGTCGCGCTGGATTCGTCATTTTCAGACCATTCTTTATCAACAGTCCGAGCGCTATCGCCGCATCAGCCTGTTCCGCCAACCAATTGCGCGTGATATTCACGCCGAACACCAGGCCTTGTTCGATGCCACGATCGCGCGCGACGTCACCCGCGCAAGCTCGATACTGACCGAACACATCCTGCGTACCCTGGATGCGATCAAGCGAATGCCGCCCGACTTCTTCAACGGCAAGCAGAATCACTGAGCCAGGCCGCACACGGCCCGGCCTTGTGCTGCGCCGGGTGCTGCGGGTTTCAGGTGCGTGCGCCAGTAACGGCCTTTTGAAGTTTTCCCACGACCGTCAGCGACAAGTCACCGGCCGGGAAGATCCGGCACGCCAGCACCACCCCGTCGCGTTCTTCTTCTTCCGAAATGCAGGCGCGGCTCATCTTGCGCGTACTGAACGCGCCCTCGGTGACGCGCACCTTGCACACACCGCAGCCGCCGCCCCTGCAGCCCACCGGGATGCCATGGTGCCCCAGCGCCGCCATCGAGCGCAGCAGGTTCTGGCTGTCATCGCAACGAAACACCTCGCCACTGTCCTCGATAAGGACTGCGAACTTCTTTTCCATCAATCCCCCGTGTCCGGCATCGATGCGGGTGTGCCGGTCTGGTCTCGTTCAAAGGGCGGCGCAGCAGTCTAGCGCTGGCGCGTCCGCAGGGTTTCGGAGGGCAGCACGCCGAAGACGGCCTTGTATAGGTCGGAGAAGCGCCCCAGATGGTTGAATCCGTATTCCAGTGCGACCGCGGTGACATTGCTCACCTGGCGGGTGGCGTCGTTCAGGGCGGCGTGCGCCTTTTCGAGCTTTTTCTGGCGGATGAAGCTCTTGGGCGTGGTGCCGGCATGCTTCTCGAACAACATGTAAAGCGAACGCAGGCTCATGTGGGCTTGCTGGGCAAGATCCTCAGGGGTGAGTTCGCGCTTGATGTTCTGTTCGATGTACATCACCAGGCGGTCGAAGTTGCCACTGCCCGCACCGGCGGCCTCCATGCAAACATTGTGCTTGAGCAAGGTCATCAGCTTGGTGGCCGCAACCCGGTTGTAGTGTTGCAGCATCTGGGGCGTGGCGAGACCGGATTCCGCTTCCTCGCACACCAGCGACAGCAGGACCAGCAGGCTTTCGAGCTGTGCGAACTCATAGGGGATGGGCATGAACTTGATGCCGCCGCCCCGTTTGCACCAGCTGTGCTCGAGACAGGCGTCGTCCAGCAGGTGCGCCGGGATCTTGACGATGAACTTCTCGCAGTCGTCGGAGTAGGTCAGGTCGATCGGTTGCTCGGGGTTGATCACCATCACCTGGCCCGCACCCAGTTCGACCGTGTCACGCAAGACATCGAAGCGACAGTGGCCCTGCAGCACGAACTGGATGTGGTAGATATCCGGCAATCCTTCGGACATGACCCGCGCCTCGTGCCCGTAGCTCAGGCGGCAAAGATCCAGACTGCCGATGTTGCGATGGCTGAGTCGGGCGCTCGCGTTACCCCGGGCCGACAGACGCAGGGTGTGGTTGCCGACGTGGCGATTCACGTAGTCCGACACCTCATGTGGATTCGCACCGCCAAAAATGCTGCTGCGCTCGCCCAGCAGGGTGAGCGGCCGGTGGCCTTGCAATGGGTTGTTGCCTGCGTATGGGAATGCGGTTGCCACAGCCTCTCCTCCGACCTGCCTCGTAATTTTTTAGATGATCGATCTCATGGCTGCATGGCCAGTAATCGAGAGTTCTTAATAATCTCGAGTTTATTATCAGAGCGATTTTTGTGCCACTAGATTTTTTCTATAGTGCGTGGTCGCGTCCAAAAAAACGGACCGGAGCGCTTGCGCGCCCGGTCCGGTCAAGGCTCGCCCGCCGGGGTGGGCGGGCAGGGCAGGGAGGCAGTCTTGCGGGCTCAGCCCTGGTCGCCACCGCCGACCGGGATGACGGTGCCGGTGATGTAGGCCGAGTCTTCAGAGGCGAGGAACAGGATCGGATCGGTCTGCTCGTCGAGGGTGCCGTAGCGCTTCATCAGGCTGGTGTGGATGGACTGGCTGTAGATTTGCTCGTACCAGGTCTTCTCCTGCTTGGTGGGCTGGGCGGTGTTGCGTGGAATGCGGCGCGGCGGGGCTTCGGTGGCGCCGGGGGCGACCGCATTCACGCGGATGCCGCGCTCGCCGTTCTCGAAGGCGAGACAGGCGGTGAGCGCATTCACGCCGCCCTTCGCCGCGCCATAGGGCACGCGGTTAACGCCGCGGGTGGCGATCGACGACACGTTGACGATCGCACCCTTGCCGGCTTCCAGCATGTGGGGCAGGGCGGCTCGGCAGCACCACAGGGTGGGGAAGAGCGAGCGGCGCACTTCTGCCTCGATCTCGTCTTCCTGGTAGTGCTCGAAGGGCTTGGTCCAGATGGTGCCGCCGACGTTGTTCACCAGGATGTCGATGCGTCCGAACTTTTCGACCGCCGCGGCCATCACGCGCTCGCATTCGGCGAATTTTTCGAGGTCGGCAGTGACGGTAAGCACCTTCTTGTCGCCACCGAGTGCGCTGGCGAGTTCATGCACGAGTTCGGAGCGATCGACCAGCACCAGTTTTGCGCCTTCTTCGGCCATGCGCTCGGCCACTCGCCGGCCAATGCCCTGGGCTGCACCGGTGATGACGGCGATTTTCTTCTTGAAGCGTTTCATGGGAGGAATCCGTTTGGGTGTTGAAAGGGCAATCACACGCTCGCCGCGAACTTCTCGTAATGGAAGCTCGCCGGCTTGATGTCGCGTTCGCGCATGTATTGGGCAACGGCCTCCACCATCGGCGGCGGGCCGCACAGGTAGATGTCGACATCGCCGTCGTTGAGCTGGGC
>JAEUNS010000253.1 GCA_016790005.1 Zoogloeaceae bacterium | reverse complement strand
AGCGGGCATGCGATCCAGGCCCGCCTGTATGCGGAAGACCCTGGGCGCGACTTCCAGCCCTGCCCCGGCTTGCTTACCGCGGTCGAGTTTCCGCCGGCTGATGGCAAAGCGCTCAGGATCGACACCTGGGTCGAGGCAGGCTGCGAGATTCCGCCCTACTTCGACCCGATGATCGCCAAGATCATCAGCCATGCGCCAGATCGCGCCGCAGCGCTTGCCGGGCTGGATGCAGCTCTCGCCGACACCCGGCTCTACGGGGTCGAATGCAACCGCGACTACCTTCGCCAGATCCTGGCCGACCCGCCCTTCGCAAGCGCCAATGCCTGGACGCGCTGCCTCGAAGGTCTGCGCTACGTCGCCCACAGCTTCGAGGTGATCTCGGCCGGCACCCAGACGACGGTGCAGGACTGGCCCGGGCGGATCGGCTACTGGGCCGTAGGCGTGCCGCCCTCCGGCCCGATGGACGACCGTGCCCTGCGCCTGGGCAACCGCCTGCTGGGCAATCACGAAGGCGCGGCGGCGCTGGAGATCACGATGAGTGGCCCGATCCTGCGCTTCAACTGCGACGCGGTCGTCGCCATCACCGGCGCACCGCTGCCGGTCCGCCTCGACGGCACGGCCCAACCGATGAATACCGCCTTGTTCGTGCCTGCGGGCGGGCGCCTGATCCTGGGCACGATCGCCGAGGCGGGCACCCGCAGCTATGTCTGCATGCGGGGCGGGCTCGATGTGCCAAGCTATCTGGGTAGCCGCAGCACCTTCACCCTCGGTCAGTTCGGCGGGCATGCCGGGCGCGCCTTGCGCGGCGGCGACGTGATCCACCTGACACCACTCGCCGACCCCGGCGCGGGCGCGGCCCTGCCGTCCGCGCTGCTGGCGAAGCTTCAGCCACTGCGCACGGTTCGAGTCATCTACGGCCCACATGGCGCACCGGAGTACTTCAGCCCGGCCTACATCGAGCGCTTCTTCGCCACCGACTGGGAGGTGCATTTCAACTCCAGCCGAACCGGCGTGCGCTTGATCGGACCCAAACCGGAATGGACCCGCGACAGCGGTGGCGAGGCCGGACTGCATCCCTCGAACATCCATGACAACCCGTATGCGATCGGTGCAGTCGACTTTACCGGCGACATGCCGGTGATCCTCGGGCCGGACGGACCCAGCCTGGGTGGATTCGTGTGCCCCGTGACGGTCATCGAGGCCGACCTGTGGCAGCTTGGGCAGCTCAAGGCCGGCGACAAGCTGCGCTTCGTACCGGTGAGCCTCGCCACCGCGCGTGCGCTGGCCCGCGACCGCAGCCTGGAGGGGCTCACTCTTTCCGATACCTACGCCACCTCGCTCGCCCGCCTCAGCGCCGGCGCGGCACCGGCGGCGCTCGCCTCGCCGGTGGTGCTCGACACCGGCCACGGCGACGAACGCCTGGTCGCGCGCCTGAGCGGCGACACCCACCTGTTGCTCGAGATCGGACCGCCCGAGCTCGACCTGGTGCTGCGGTTTCGCGCCCATGCCCTGATGCAGGCGATCGAGGCGCGCACGCTCGACGGACTGGTCGACCTCACCCCCGGCATCCGTTCGCTGCAACTCCATTACCGGCCCGAAACGCTCTCGCTCGCCACCTTGCTCGAGCTGCTGACCCGCCTGTGGGACGAGGTGTGCCGGGCAGGCGACCTCGAAGTGCCCTCGCGCATCGTCCATCTGCCGCTGTCATGGGACGATCCCGCCTGCCGCCTGGCGATCGACAAGTACATGACCACGGTACGCAAGGATGCGCCCTGGTGCCCCAGCAACCTCGAGTTCATCCGCCGCATTAACGACCTGCCCGACATCGATGCCGTCAAGTCCATCGTCTTCGATGCGCACTACCTGGTCATGGGCCTGGGCGACGTCTACCTGGGCGCGCCGGTCGCGACCCCGCTCGATCCGCGCCATCGCCTGGTGACCACCAAATACAACCCGGCACGCACCTGGACCGCCGAGAACTCGGTCGGAATCGGCGGCGCCTACCTGTGCGTTTACGGCATGGAAGGCCCGGGCGGCTATCAGTTCGTCGGCCGCACCCTGCAGATGTGGAACCGCTACCGCGAGGTCGGCGCCTTCGGCGGCAAACCGTGGCTGTTGCGCTTCTTCGACCAGATCCGCTTCCATCCGGTCGATGCTGACGAACTGCTGCGCATCCGCCGCGACTTCCCTCTGGGCCGAGTCGACATCCGCATAGAGGAAACCCGCCTGCGCCTTGCCGACTACCAGGGCTTCCTGGCAAGCGAGTCCGACGGCATCGAGGCATTCCGCAAGCGCCAGCGCGCTGCCTTCGACGCCGAGCGCGAACGCTGGATCGCGACCGGGCAGGCGCATTTCGAAGTGGACGAGATCACGCCCGACGAGGGTGAGGACGCCCCGCTGGGCGCGGGCGAGCACGGCATCGAGAGCCACATTGCGGGCAACCTGTGGCAAGTGCTGGTCGAACCGGGCGAGCGCGTCGCGGCCGGCGACACCCTGGTGATTCTCGAGTCGATGAAGATGGAGATTCCGCTGACCACACCGCTCGACGGCATCGTCAAGGAGGTACGGGTGGTGCCCGGTTCGCCCGTGCGTGCCGGCCAGCGGGTACTGATACTGGAGGAACAACAATGAAAGCGCATGAATCCCACCCGTTCGATCTTGGCCCTGACCTTAGCCTGGACGCGCTGCGCTCAGCCTACCGGGCCGGCACGATCAGCCCCCGCATGCTGATCGCGGGCCTGCTCGAACGGGCCAAGGAACTGAATCCGGAATATCGCCTGTTCATCCACATTCTCGACGACAACGAGATCGAGCCCTACCTGGCTGCGCTCGACGGCAAGTCGGCCGACAGCCTGCCACTGTATGGCGTGCCCTTCGCGATCAAGGACAACATCGATCTCGCCGGCATCCCCACCACCGCCGCCTGCCCGGCGTTCGCGTATACACCCGAACAGTCGGCGACGCTCGTTGCGCAACTGATCGCGCTGGGCGCAATCCCGATCGGCAAGACCAACCTCGACCAGTTCGCGACCGGCCTCAACGGCACTCGCTCGCCCTATGGCGAGTGTCGCAATTCGGTGCTGGCCGACTACCCCTCTGGCGGGTCGAGCGCCGGCTCCTCGCTCGCGGTGGCGCTGGGGGTCGCGAGCTTTGCGCTGGGCACCGATACGGCCGGCTCGGGCCGGGTGCCGGCCGCCCTCAACAACCTGGTCGGCACCAAGCCGAGCCGAGGCCTGCTATCGACGGCCGGGGTCGTGCCCGCCTGCCGCACCCTCGATTGCGTCACCTACTTCACCGCCAGCGCACGCGAGGCGTCGGAACTGCTCGCGCTCACCGCACGCTTCGACCCACGCGATGAATACAGCCGCTGCAATCCGGCCTGGAATCATGCCGCAGCATTCGGCACCCCCGCCCGCTTCAGAGTGGGGGTGCCGCGCGCCGAAGACCTGGCGTTCTTCGGCTGCAACGAGGGGCCGGCGCTGTTCTGTGCCGCGATCGAGGCGATCCGGGCAATCGGCGGCGAGCCGGTGGAAGTGGATTTTTCACCCTTTCTGCAGGCCGCGCGTCTGCTCTACGAGGGCCCGTGGGTGGCGGAACGCTATACCGTGGTCGGCCCACTGCTCGAACGCGATCCGGAAGCCGTGCTACCGGTGATTCGCGCGGTGCTCGCCAAGGCCCCGGGTGCCACCGCCGTCGAGGCCTTCACCGCCCAGTATCGGCTGCAAGGCTTCAAGGCGCAGTGCGATGCATTGATGGCCGGGGTCGACTGCATGCTGACCCCGACGATCGGCCGCCCGGTCACGCTGGCCGAACTGCATGCGGAGCCGGTGCTGCGCAATAGCGAGCTCGGCTATTACACCAACTTCATGAACCTGCTCGACTATGCCGCGGTCGCAGTGCCGAGCGGATTCATGCGTAACGGCCTGCCGTGGGGCGTGACCCTGTTCGGCCGGGCCTTCACCGACCAGTATCTGCTGTCGCTATCCGATGCCTTGCAACGCCACCTCGCGCTACCAACGGTCGGCGGACACCCGGCCCGATCTGCGGCGCCATCCGCACGCGCGCAGCATGACCGGGCCCGCATCGTGGTATGCGGCGCGCACCTCGAAGGCCTGCCGCTCAACTGGCAGCTGACGAGCCGCACTGCCCGCCTGGTCGAACGCACGGTCAGCAGTCCGCACTACAAGCTCTACGCCCTCGCCGGGGGCCCACCGCGCCGGCCCGGCATGCTGCGGGTAGCGGAAGGGGGGGCCGCGATCGAGATCGAGGTGTGGGAGCTTCCGTCGAGCGAACTGGGATCATTCCTGACCGGCATTCCGGCCCCACTCGGGCTGGGCAAGGTGGAGCTTGGTGACGGGCGCTGGGAAACCGGCTTCATCTGCGAGCCTTGCGGCATCGAGGGTGCGAGTGACATCACCGCGCTTGGCGGCTGGCGGGCCTACCTTGAGCACCTGCGCACGCAAAACAGCTGACCGCTTCGGAGACCTTGCTCGCAAGCAGTC
Organism: Zoogloeaceae bacterium; assembly: GCA_016790005.1. Lineage (GTDB taxonomy): Bacteria > Pseudomonadota > Gammaproteobacteria > Burkholderiales > Rhodocyclaceae > UBA2357. The sequence goes on along the minus strand of JAEUNS010000253.1, from coordinate 149 downwards.
GCCCGCCGGCTCAATTCCGAAACGAGCCGGACGGTCAAGCCGCTGCGCTGAAAATCAGGACAAGGCCTGCGTCATCGAATGCAAGCGCGCGCAAGCCCCGCAGCTGGCTGGTGGTGGCCAGAATCGCGGGCGGAGGATGAATGACTTGG
>JAEUNS010000231.1 GCA_016790005.1 Zoogloeaceae bacterium | reverse complement strand
AAACCTGGCTGTGGGTCGCGGCGGTCAGGACTTTGGTCACCGAATTGCACAAACTGATCAGGAGATCTTCGGTGCCGTAGACGACAGGATTTTCGCGTGTGCTCATGAATGAGTTCCAGCTCGGCTGTGAGGGCGTGGAGGCATGTATAGCATATTCCGCAGTCAGTCGCGAAGCGCATGTCAAGGGATTGGAGGTACTTGGGTCTGCGGCTGGGGCGGAGTGCAGACAGTTGCTGGAATGACGAACTTCCGATAGTTGATATGGATCAATGAAGTTGACCAGGCGCATGGTTACGGTCGCAAGTCCATCCCCAACCGAAATCTACCCATGGCCAATGCGCTTCATCCGAATCGGCTCCAGTTTTCGACACTTAGGCTTGGTGTGATCGAGGGCTGGCAATTGGCCAATGTGACCCGAGGGGTGAGCTTCGCGTATGCCTTCATCTTTGCGGCGATCGGCGCAGTGATTATCGGGAGTCTGCTTGCGCTTGGGCTGACCCCATTTGTAGTGGTAGCAGCAGGCGCGTTCATGTTGATCGGGCCCGCGCTGCTGGCCGGTTTTTTTGGTATTGCAGCAGCGTATGAGGCAGGCGAGAGGGTCGGCTTTACGGCGATCGTGAATGGCTTCAGGCGTGCGGCGCCCAGCGTGTGGGTGTTGGCTCTGGTTTGCGCGCTGCTGTTCATGATCTTCATCACTGATGCGGCAATTCTCTACAGCTATATGATCGGTGGTGCGCCGGTCTGGTTGGGCGAATTGCTGCCGGCGCAGGCAGGGGTGCTGAGGTTCGTGGTGTGGGCGAGCGTTTCGGGATTTGTCGTGGCGCTCATGCTCTATACCGTTGCGGCTTTCTCGGTGCCGCTGCTGTGCGAGCGCCGGGCTGGGCTGGTAAATGCGATCGCCTTGAGCGTGCGGGTGGTGTTCGGCAACTTTTTTGTTGCGATGTTCTGGGGCCTGTTTCTTTCGGTCGTGATCGTCGCCAGCATCCTGTTGTTGCCGACCTTGCCGCTGACCTTGCCGTGGCTTGCATTTGCAAGTCGCTCAGTCTATCGCCAAGTCATCCCGCGCATGTGATGCGACCTCGTTCGTCTGCATGAACGGTCGCGGGCGGGCGCACCGGGGCCCGCATCAGCGTTTCGATTCGCTCAAGTCCTTGAGCACCGGATCTGCACCGGAATGGATCGGAATGGTCAGACCTCGTGCCGCAGTGCCGAGCGACAATTGGGAACCCTGGATGCTGCCGTTCTGCAGCCAGTGGTTATCCGGATCGAACAACTGGCGAATGATCACCGCCACCTCGGCATCGGTCAGGCTGGTGTTGGCCAGCAGCATGCTGCTCACCGCGATGGTGGGGACGGCGTCCTTCTGCATCGGGTAGGTGCCTGCGGGCAAGGTGTGGGCGAAGGTGCCCGGCCGGCTCGCCACCAGGTTTTCGATCGCGGCCTCGTCCAGCGCGAGAAAGCGCAGCCCGACCCGCTCGGCTGCAGCGCGAATCTGGTCCGCAGGCTCACCGATAACTTGCAGGAGTGCGTCGATACGCCCGTCGCGCAATGCCTGCAAGCCCTCGCCCAGATTGAGCTCGCCGGCATCGACGATGTCATTCCGGCCGAGACCGTGCGCAGCCAGCACGGCCAGCGCAGTCTGGCGTGAGGCGGAACCCGTCTGCCCGAGACTGACGCGTTTGCCTTTGAGCTCCGCGATTGTTCGAATTGCTCCCGCGTCGCTGACCAGGACATGCATGGGTTCGGGGAACAGGCTTGCAAGCGCGCGCAACCGATCGTTGGGGCCATCTTCCTGGAATGCGCCGGTGCCCGAGAAGGCTTCGAGCACGACGTCGCTTTGCGACAGGGCGAGGACGGTCAGATCGTCCCGCAGAAGAAACAGGTTCTCGACTCCGCCGGTCGTGATCAGCGGCTGGAGCTTGATTCCCACGTCCACGAGGTTGGCGCTCCAGGCATTCGCAAAGCGCGCATATTGCCCCTGGTCGGGGCCGCTGGCGAGCGGAAAGCCGTTTTCCAGGCGACTGATCCGGCCATGGATATTGCCGAGCGAGCGTGCGACTTCCTCATTGATGATTCGGCGTGCGGCCGCACTCGTGCCGCCGGGTGACAGGTTCAGTGCGGTGCTGATCGCGACTGCGAGCTGATCGGCCTGGGGCATGTCGGCCCCCTCGCCGGTGGTGGGTAGCCGGGGTGCGCTGTAACCCTGCGGAACCACCGGTGCCCAGCCGCCGTCTGCATCGCGGTAGATCATGCTGCCGCGGGCGGTGAGAATGTCGCCGCGGGTGTTGCCGCCCGACTGAATGCCGGCAAGCCCGCGTGGCCCTGTTCCGAGCAGGCTCACCATGCTGGCAACACCGGGCGCCTCCCACGAGCCGAAGTCCTGATCGCGTTCGACCGCAAGTTCAGCGTTGAAATAAACGATCCGGCGGGTTTCCCCGGCAGGCGCGTTTGCGTCGTTGGCACTGCCAAGACGCTCGACTCGCTTTAGGGTCATCGTGTCATCGCTGAATGCCTCGGCAAGGCGGGCGCGCAGATCGCCCTCGATCTGGGTCGCGTCCGGGCCACGCTGACAGGCGGTCAGCAGCAGGGCAAGCACGATCAGAAGTATCCGCTTCATGTTCAGGCCCCAATCCACGAAAGCGACAGAAACCCGGTCAATACCAGCGCGTTGACCAAGTCGATCAGGAACGCACCCACGAGTGGAACGACGACGAAGGCCTGCGGCGCCGGGCCGTATTTTTGACTGATGGCCTGCATGTTGGCGATCGCGGTCGCGGTCGCGCCCATCGCGAAACCACAGAACGCGGCGGACATCACCGCGCCTTCATAGTCGCGCCCGACCGCTCGGAAAGTGCACCATGCGCCGAATACCAGCACCAGCACCAGTTGCCCACCGAGAATCAGCAGCAGTGGGCCCGCAAGCGTGACTACACTGGCCAGGTTGAGGGCCATCATCGTCATCGCCAGGAAGAGCGAGAGGTTGAGCGACGAAATCAGTTCCACGCCCTGGTCGCAGAGCCTCAGGCCGACCAAGCTCCCGGCATTGCGAATGAAGACACCGAGGAGCAGGCACCACAGAAAGCTGGGCAGGGTGATCGGGCCATCGCCAACCGCATCGGCGATCAATTGTCCGCCGATGACCGCGACCAGCGTGGCCGCGAGCACCGGGACAAAGCGCGCACTGGTCAGAGGGGGCGGCGGTTCGGGTGCTTGTTTCAGATTTGCGGTGGTCGAGGCGTCTTCGTTCGATGAGCCTGCGAGGCGATGTCGCGTGATCAGCCATTCGCCGAGGGGCCCACCCGCGATACCACCGAGAATAAGCCCGAGCGTGGCTGCAGTCATCGACAACTCCATGACCGACTGAAGGTTGTTCACCTCGGCGAAGCGCTCGGCGTAAGCGGCCCCGGTGCCGTGGCCACCCACCAGCGTGATGCTGCCGCCCACGAGCCCCATCAGCGGATGCAGGTCGAGGCCCATCGCGATCAGCACGCCGACGATGTTCTGCAGAAACAGAAACGGAATCAGTACCAGCACAAACATCATGAGCCGCCGCCCACCCTGCTTCAGCAGAGCCAGGTCGGCCGAGAGCCCGACGGCAGCGAAGAATGTTAGCAGCAGCACCGGGCGCAGGCTTGCGACGAACTCGATGTTGAGGTCGTTCACGGCCTTGGCAATGCTCAGCGCAATGGCGAACAGCAGCCCGCCGGTGATCGGGTCGGGAATGTTGTAATGCGACAGAAACGGAATCAGCCGATTCACGAAGCGCCCCACCAGCAGAACCAGGGCAGCCACGAGCAGGGTTTCAAGCGGTTGGATGATCACTTTGAGTTCCGGTGGTGGCTGGGTGCTCGCGGGTGGTTGGTTGCGAGGGTCAGATGCAGACGTAACTGATCGCGAAAGGGTTGGCGACGCAACTGCTTCCGAGTGCGAACTGACCCTTGCCGCGCAGTACTGCCTCTTCGCGCGACAGCACGAACTCTTTCTCGCCTTCGGTGGCGACGAAGGTGCCGTTGCTGCTGCGGTCGATCAGCATGAACTTGTCTCCGCGTAGCTCGATTTCGGCATGTCTGCGCGAGGCGCGGCTGTCGGCGACCTGAAGATCGGAGGACAGATCGCGGCCGATGCGAATCAGCGGCAGTTCGTCATCGACGACCACGGTCTTGTCGCGCAGGTAGAGTCGCAGTTCCACCCGCTCTTCGGGCAGGTAACTCGCGCTCTGCAATACCGTGACGTCGCCGATCGATTCACACTTCAGTTCGAACAGCTCGAACGGCCGCGAGGCACCGCGCAGTACCCGCGGTGGAAGGCGGTTGAGCATGTTCTGCCATTCGGGTGTCAGGTGTGCGACGGTTTCGGCCGTAGTGACCGCGCGCCCCGGTGAGGCGAGCTCCATTAGCCGCGATGCAAAATTGACGGTTTCGCCAAAGATGTCATCGTTGTTCTCGATCACCGGGCCGTAGTGGAATCCCACCCTTACCGCCAGTCTCTGGCCCGGGCCAGACGGAAGGTCGCGCAGCATGCCGTGCATGGCGATGGCTGCATCGGCGGCGTTGTCGGGATTGGCGAAAATTGCCATCAAACCATCGCCTGTGTGCTTGATCACGAGCCCGCGCTTGTCGTTGACGATCTTCTGCATGGCCTGGATCGATTGATCGACCAACCTGAACGCCGATGTGTCACCTACCCGCTCGTATAGCTGGGTGCTGCCGACCAGGTCGGCAAACAGCACGGTGCACTCGCGATGGGTGGATGGGGTCGTCGCCATGTGCGGGATTATAAGGAATCAGGTGTGCTCTGGGTCGGTGCTTTGATGCCGTTTGCGAGTCAAGTGTCGTAATGTCGGCGCAGCCGGCATGGGGCCGGTTCCCAGCCCGCGTCACGCTCGGGCTTGTTCTTCAAAGAAGCGCTCACGGGTGTCGGCCGGTAGTGTCATGCCGGTCGTGCGTGCGCGACGCAGCAGGTTCCAATAATAGCGGTACGAGGCCCGGTCATGCAGGCGGCCCTCGTGCTTGGTCGGACCCCACTGGCAGTCCTGGGCAGCACACAGGATCTCGGCTGCGGCGTTTACCTCGGAAAAATCCGGCCGCATTGCGGTAACGATGGCTTCGATCTGCGCCGGATGAATGCTCCACATGCGCAGATAGCCGAACTGCCTTCGCGCAGCGAGCGCGTCGGAGTGGGCAACCGAAGCATCCTTGAGTTCGGTGGTGACGTTGTGCGAGGGGATCACGCCGTGCGCAAGCGCTGCGGCTGCGATCTCGGTCTTGGCCCGCACGATCAGCGGGTGGGTGAATTGCCCCGGGCTGCGCATTGCATCACCCATGATCGCGCCCTGGTGCGCCGACACGAAATCCATCAGCCCGAAATCGAGCGATTCCACGCCGTCGATTGCCGCAATCCGCCACACCTCGCGCAGACCGCCATGCGTCTCGATCAGCACATGAAACGGGATCGGCCTGGCTATCCCCCGCAAGGCCTCGATCCGGCGGGCATGGCGGATCTGGGTGAGGGCGTCGTCGGCCGAACACACTTTTGGCAGGGTGAGGAAGGCGAGACGGCTGCCGGCGTGTTCGATGAGGATCTCGAGATCGCGCTGCCAGTGTGGATGGGCGATATCGTGAATGCGGGCACCCACCCGGCCGAAGCGGTTGTCATCGCTCATGATCAACTCGGCTGCCATTCGTGCATGCTCGGCCTCAGCCCCGGCATGGGCACCGTCCTCGCAGTCGCAGGTCACGTCGAAGATCGGGCCGAGGGCCTGCTGCAGCGCGAGTGCCTTCTGCATGAGCTTTTCGGAGCCGGCATAGTGATCGACCACCGGGATGTCCGGCAAGGGCTTCTCGTCGGCGAAAAGGGCTTTGCGTGGGTCGATTCGAAGGTCGGCTTGAGACATGATCACGGACTCGCTGGCATAAAGTCGAAGAGAATATCAGCGCAACGCACAACAAAAAAGCGCACGGCTTTCACCGTGCGCTTCGGAGCCATCTTCAGCCCGGAGGGTTCAGACCAGCAGGTCTTTTACCCCATCGCGCTCTTCGAGCAACTCGTTGAGCGTCTTGGTCATGCACTGACGCGAGAAGTCGTCGATCTCGAGACCTTGAACGATCTTGTACTCGCCGTTCTCGGTGGTGACCGGAAAGCCGTAAATGATGCCCTCAGGAATGCCGTAGGAACCGTCCGAAGGAATGCCCATCGTGACCCACTCACCCTTGGAGCCCAGCACCCAGTCACGGATGTGGTCGATCGCGGCGTTGGCGGCCGAAGCGGCGGACGACAGGCCGCGTGCCTCGATGATCGCTGCGCCACGCTTGCCCACGGTCGGCAGGAAGGTTTCGCGGTTCCAGGCTTCGTTGTTGATCAGGTTCTTGACGCCGTCGCCGTTCGAAGTCACGAAGCGGTAGTCGGCATACATCGTGGGCGAGTGGTTGCCCCACACGACCAGGCTCTTGAGGCTGGAGACCGGGCGGCCCGACTTACTCGCCAGTTGCGACAGGGCACGGTTGTGGTCAAGACGCAGCATGCCGGTGAAGTTCTTGGCCGGCACACGACCGAATTTCTGGGCGATTTCCTTGGCGATGTAGGCATTGGTGTTGCACGGATTGCCCACCACGAGCACCTTGCAGTCCGGATTGGCATGCTGGCCGATGGCAGCGCCCTGGACGGTGAAGATCTTTGCGTTCTCGGTGAGCAGGTCCTTGCGTTCCATGCCGGGGCCGCGGGGGCGTGCGCCGACCAGGAGGGCAACCTGCGCATCCTTGAACGCGACGTTCGGGTCATCGGTGGCGATCATGCCGGCCAGCAGTGGGAATGCGCAGTCTTCGAGCTCCATCATCACGCCGCTCACGGCCTTCTGTGCCTGGGGCAGGTCGAGCAGTTGCAGGATGACAGGCTGATCCTTGCCCAGCATTTCACCACTGGCGATGCGGAACAGCAGGCTGTAACCGATCTGACCGGCTGCGCCCGTTACGGCAACGCGAACAGGGGCTTTGCTCATATGAATACTCCCTCAAAAGCGACGTGACGTTAAATTGAATGTTCTGGTGAGCGCCCGCGGCAGCGAAGCTTCGACATGCCGAAAACACGGATTCGGGGCGCCAGAATCTTAGAAGCAAGTGAGTCCCATGTCAAATCATGTCTTTTGTCTTATATAAGACAAGAGACAATCGTTGGACGCTTTTGATTTTTTATGCTGAAATAACGCGATGATCCAGGAGTCGCCAACTTTCAGTCCTCTTTACCGCCAGATCAAGGGCCTCATTCTGCAGGCGCTCGAGGCGGGGGAGTGGCGTCCGGGGCAGGTCATCCCAAGCGAGCAGGAATTGGCCGGCCGCTACAACGTCTCTCAGGGTACGGTGCGCAAGGCCATCGACGAGATGGCTGCCGACAACCTGCTGGTTCGCAAGCAGGGCAAAGGTACTTATGTTGCCTCGCACAACGACCCCCGCGCCCTTTTCAGGTTTCTTCGGCTGGTGCCGATCGACGGCGAGCTTTCGTCTCCCATCAGTGTACCGCTCGAGTGCTGGCGTGCAAAGGCCGGCCCCGAGGCCGCGCGCATGCTCGACATCCGCCCCGGCGATCCGATAACGATCGTCCGCCGCCTGCTCAAGTTTGCCCACAAGCCGGTTGTCATCGATGAGATTTATCTGCCGGGCGAGGTTTTTCAGGGGCTCACCCTGGAGGTCCTGCAGTCCTGGAGTGGATCCCTTTACAGTCTTTTCGAATCGCGCTTCGGATTGCGCATGATTCGCGCGCAGGAGAGCATCCGGGCGGTGGCCGCAGACCGGTCGGCGAGCGAGGCGTTGCGAGTGCCGGAAGGCAAGCCCTTGCTGTCGGTCGAGCGCGTAACTTACACATATGGAGACAAACCGGTTGAGTGGCGAAGGGGACTTTATCTGACCGACGAGCATTTTTATCTGAACGAATTAAGTTGATGGGCTATGTACCCGTCTTCAGCGTCGGCTCTTCTTTATAATCGAGCGTTGGGTTGCAGTTGGGAGAAACGCGGTGTACGCGCCGCAACATGAGGGGTAAGTCAAAAATGTCGGAAGCCACAGTGCGCAAACAGCGTCCGAAGTTCCTGGCGCTGAACGAGATACGTTTGCCGTTGCCGGGCATCGTGTCCATTCTTCACCGCGTCAGCGGAGCAGGGTTGTTTCTATTCCTGCCGTTCCTGTTGTACTTGTTCGATCGCAGCGTCGGTTCACCCGAATCGTTCGCCGCATACAAGAGCGTGGTGTCGAACCCGTTCATCAAGTTGATCCTGTTCGGCCTGTTGTGGGCTTACCTGCATCATTTCTGTGCCGGTATCCGCTTCCTGCTGCTCGACCTGCACAAGGGGCTCGAGCTCGAAGCGGCGCGCAAGAGCTCGCGGATTGTCTTGATTGTCAGTATTGCGCTGACGCTCGTGATCGGGGTGAAACTATGGTGAAGCGTATCGTAGTCGGCGCGCATTACGGCCTGCGCGACTGGATGGGGCAACGGGCGACCGCGATTTTCATGGTGATCTACACCGTGCTGTTTGCGCTTAACGCGCTGATGCTGCCGGAAATGTCGCATGAGGCCTGGTCCGGCATGTTCAAGGGCGGGTTCTTTGGTTTCCTGACCTTCCTGTTCTTTCTTGCCCTGTTCTACCACGCCTGGATCGGCGTGCGGGACATCTTCATGGACTACATCAAGCCGACCGGCATTCGCCTGGCCCTGCATGTGGTGGTTCTCTTTCTGCTCGTCGGCTATGCCGGCTGGGCGGCCCAGATTCTTTGGAGGCTTTGAGCGTGAGTGTAGTCAAGCGTACATTTGATGCAGTCATCGTCGGTGCCGGGGGCGCAGGTCTTCGTGCTGCATTGCAGCTCTCCGAGGCAGGCATGAAGACAGCCGTCCTCACCAAGGTGTTTCCGACTCGCTCGCATACCGTTGCGGCCCAAGGCGGCGTTGCTGCCTCGCTCGGCAACTCGACCGAAGACAACTGGCACTGGCACATGTACGACACCGTCAAGGGGTCGGACTGGCTGGGCGACCAGGATGCAATCGAGTTCATGTGCCGTAAGGCCAACGAGGTGGTGGTCGAGCTCGAGCACTACGGCATGCCCTTCGATCGCACCGACAACGGCAAGATCTATCAGCGGCCATTCGGTGGGCACTCGCAAAACTACGGCCAGTCGCCGGTTTCGCGTTCCTGTGCCGCTGCCGACCGTACCGGCCACGCGATGCTGCACGCCCTTTATCAGCGTAATGTGCGGGCAAACACCCAGTTCTTCGTAGAATGGATGGCGCTTGACCTCATCCGCGATGGCGACGGCAATGTTCTGGGCGTGACCGCGCTTGAAATGGAAACGGGTGAAGTCTGCATCTTTCACTGCAAGGCGACCATCTTCGCAACCGGCGGCGCCGGGCGTATCTATCACAGCTCGACCAACGCTTTCATCAACACCGGCGACGGTGTCGGCATGGCGGCGCGCGCCGGCATTCCGCTCGAAGACATGGAGTTCTGGCAGTTCCACCCGACCGGGGTTGCCGGCGCCGGGGTGTTGATTACCGAGGGCGTGCGGGGAGAGGGCGGCATTCTGCGTAACGGCAGCGGCGAGCGTTTCATGGAGCGCTATGCGCCAAACCTGAAGGACCTCGCCTCGCGTGACGTGGTGTCGCGTGCGATGACCACCGAGATCAACGAAGGTCGTGGTTGCGGTCCCGACAAGGACTACGTCCTGCTAGACATCACCCACCTCGCACCCGAGACGATCATGAAGCGTCTACCGGGTATCCACGAGATCGCGATGCAGTTCGCCGGTGTCGATCCGATCAAGGAGCCGATTCCGGTCGTGCCGACCTGCCACTATCAGATGGGCGGTATTCCGACCAATTACAAGGGCCAGGTGGTCGTTCCCAAGGATGGCAACCCGAATACCCCGGTGGTCGGCTTCTATGCAGCCGGTGAGTGCGCCTGCGCGTCGGTGCATGGTGCAAACCGTCTGGGTACCAATTCGCTGCTTGATCTGCTGGTGTTCGGCAAGTCGGCTGGCGAAACCGTGGTCGAGGACTTCACCAGCGGCAATCTCAGTCTGCGTCCGCTGCCTGCCGATGCCGCCGACGTGTCGCTGGCGCGTCTGGCGCGCCTCGAGTCGCAGACCAATGGCGAGAGTGTGTTCGATGTAGGTCTCGAGATGCGGCGCACCATGCAGAAGCATGCCGGCGTGTTCCGCTTCGATGCGCTGCTGAAGGAAGGCGTCGCCAGAATCAAGGATGTCGCGGAGCGTGCCAAGACGACCGAGATCAAGGACAAATCCAAGGTCTGGAATACCGCGCGGATCGAAGCGCTCGAGCTCGACAATCTCATCGAGGTTGCGCGCGCGACGATCGTCTCGGCCGAGGCTCGCAAGGAATCGCGTGGCGCCCATGTGCGCGACGACGCACCGGATACCGCCGAGTTCCCGAACGGACGCAATGACGGAGAATGGCTCAAGCACACCCTCTGGTACAGCGATGGTGACCGACTCGACTACAAGCCGGTGAACCTCAAGCCGATGAACGACGATACCAAGCCTATCGTGCTTGCCAAGCGTACTTACTGAGCGTTGGAGAAAACTGGAAATGAGTAAGCGCACCGTAAACTTCAAGATTTATCGTTACGATCCTGACCGTGACGAAAAGCCTTACATGCAGGATATCTCCATCGACCTCGAGCCCTCCGACAAGAAATTGCTCGATGCCCTCGTGCGACTCAAGTCGAAGGACGACAGCCTGTCGTTCCGGCGCTCATGCCGTGAAGGCGTGTGTGGTTCGGACGCGATGAACATCAACGGCAAGAACGGGTTGGCCTGCCTGACCAGCCTCGACGGCGTCGAGAACATCGTGCTGCGACCGTTGCCCGGTCTGCCGGTGATTCGCGATCTGGTCGTCGACATGACGCAGTTCTTCAAGCAGTACCACTCGATCAAGCCCTACCTCGTGAACAACGAACCGGCGCCCGAGCGCGAGCGCTTGCAATCGCCGGAAGAGCGTGAAGAACTCAATGGCCTGTACGAGTGCATCCTGTGTGCCTGCTGCTCGACCTCGTGCCCGTCTTTCTGGTGGAACCCGGACAAGTTCGTCGGTCCGGCGGGTCTGCTCGCGGCATATCGCTTCATTGCCGATACCCGTGACCAGGCGACCACCGAACGGCTGGACAATCTCGAGGATCCGTATCGTCTATTCCGCTGTCACTCGATCATGAACTGTGTCGATGTCTGTCCGAAGGGCCTCAACCCGACCCGGGCGATCGGCAAGATCAAGGACATGATGGTGGCGAGAGCCGTATGATGATCAACAGGGGGCGCTTGCGGTGGCAATGTCGTCGAGCCCTGCTCGAGCTCGACCTTGTATTCAAGCGCTTTCTTGAAAGGGATTTCGACCAGCTGGACGATCAACAGCTGGTCGCACTCGAAGAGCTGCTCCGGCTCGAGGACCATGATCTGTGGGCCATCGTGAACGGAAGCAAGCCGTCCAGGGATGGCCGTGAGGGGGCGATTGTGGCTCTCTTGCGGGCGCCGTGAAGAAGCAGCAGAAGCAGCGCAGACAAAACAGGGATGTTTTATCGTTTACTTGGGCAAGCAGAAAAGGGATGACTTATGAGCACTGAACGCATCGCAACTCTCACCGTTGACGGCAAGACTGTTGAATTTCCGATCATGACCGGAACCCACGGCAACGACGTCATCGACATCCGCACGCTGGGCGCCAAGACCGGGTTGTTCACCTATGACTCGGGTTTTCTGTCCACTTCGAGCTGCAAGTCGGCCATCACTTACATCGACGGGGACGTCGGTGAGCTCCTGTATCGGGGCTATCCCATCGAGCAGCTTGCAGACAAGTGCAACTTTCTCGAGGTTGCCTATCTGTTGAAGAACGGCGAGTTGCCCAACGCGACCCAGAAATTCGATTTCGAGAAGACGATCAAGAATCACACCATGGTTCATGATCAGCTCACCCGCTTCTACAACGGTTTCCGTCGTGATGCGCATCCGATGGCGATCATGGTGGGTGTCGTCGGCGCGCTGTCGGCGTTCTACCACGAGGCAATGGATTTCTCCGACATCGAGCATCGGCACATCTCGATGAACCGGCTGATTGCCAAGCTGCCGACGATCGTCGCAATGGCCTACAAGTACAACACTGGCCAGCCGTTCATGTATCCGCGTAACGATCTCGACTACACGGCGAACTTCATGCACATGATGTTCGGTACCCCGTGCGAGACCTATGAGCCGAATCCGGTGCTGGTACGTGCGCTCGACCTGATCTTCACCCTGCATGCCGATCACGAACAGAATGCTTCGACCTCAACCGTGCGTCTGGCGGGTTCGAGCGGTGCGAATCCGTTTGCGTGCATCTCGGCGGGTATCGCATGTCTGTGGGGCCCGGCGCATGGCGGCGCCAACGAAGCCTGCCTCAACATGCTCGAAGAAATCGGCGATGTATCGCGGGTCGGTGAATACATCAAGCGTGCGAAGGACAAGAACGACAGCTTCAAGCTGATGGGCTTCGGTCATCGGGTCTACAAAAACTTCGATCCGCGCGCCAAGCTCATGGGCAAGGTGTGTTCCGATGTATTGACCGAGCTCGGACTCGAGAATGATCGATTGTTCAAGCTCGCCAAGGAGCTCGAACGGATCGCGCTGGAAGATCCGTATTTCGTCGAGAAGAAGCTCTATCCCAACGTCGATTTCTACTCTGGCATCGTGCAGAAGGCGCTGGGAATCCCGACTTCGATGTTCACCTGCATCTTTGCGCTGGCACGTACCGTGGGCTGGATCACCCAGTGGGAAGAAATGATCACCGATCCGGAATACAAGATCGGTCGTCCGCGTCAGCTCTACATCGGTGCTGCACGTCGCGACGTGCTCGATTTGTCCGCGCGTATCTGAAAGCTGGCGGAGGAGGGGTGGGGGAGAACCTCGTAGCCGAGTGAAGCGGGATGATCGCCGGGTGGCGGTCATCCCTTTTTCGTTCGGTGGCAAGGGGTCAAGCCTTCGTTTTACGTTACAGGGTCATAAATAATAAGCTGATAGGTGGCATCGCCATGATGAAAGAACGCAGGTCCTCTTCGCATTTGTTCGGCACCAACGCGCCGTTTGTTGAAGAGTTGTACGAGAACTATCTTGAAGATCCCGCCTCGGTGTCCGAGAGCTGGCGCGAATATTTTGACAATCTGCAGGCTCAGGCCGGGGCGGCGGTGCACGATGTTGCCCACAGCCCGGTCATCGAGTCTTTTGTTCAGCTGGCCAAGCAGGGCCGGGTACGCACGGTGGCGGCCGGTGGTGATGATCAGCGCCAGGTAAGCGTCCTGCAGCTGATCAATGCATATCGCTTTCTGGGTAACCGCTGGGCAAATCTCGACCCGCTCAAGCGGACCGAGCGTCCCGACATTCCCGAACTGGAGCCCTCGTATTATGGCTTCACCGAAGCCGATCTGAACAAGAGCTTCAACGTGGGTTCGTTCCATGCGTTTTCGACCGAACGCGCAACCTTGCGCGAGATTCTCGAAGCGCTGCGGCAGACCTACTGCGGTTCGATCGGTTCAGAATACATGTACATGGCGGACATCCGCCAGAAGCGCTGGATCCAGAGTCGCCTGGAGAGTATTCGTGCCACACCGAAGTTCTCGGTCGAGAGCAAGAAGCGCATCCTCGAGCGGGTCACCGCGGCGGAAACCCTAGAGCGCTACCTGCATACCAAGTACGTGGGTCAGAAGCGCTTCTCGCTCGAAGGTGGTGAATCTACCATCGCTGCGATGGACGAGGTGATTCGTGTCGGTGGGAGTGCCGGTGCGCAGGAAATCGTGATCGGCATGGCCCACCGTGGCCGCCTCAACGTGCTGGTCAACACCCTGGGCAAATCGCCGGAAATGCTGTTCTCGGAGTTCGAGGGCAAGGCGCTGTCTGATCTGTCCGCAGGCGACGTGAAGTATCACATGGGTTTCTCGAGTGATGTCATGAGCCCGGGCGGACCGGTTCACCTCACGCTGTCGTTCAACCCCTCGCACCTCGAGATCATCAACCCGGTGGTTGCCGGTTCGGTGTATGCGCGCCAGGTTCGTCGCGGTGACGAGAATAAGGATCAGGTCCTGGGCGTGCTGGTTCATGGTGATGCCGCGGTCGCGGGTCAGGGCGTGAACCAGGAGATGCTCAACTTCTCGCAGACCCGGGGTTACGGCACAGGTGGCACGATCCACCTGGTGGTGAACAACCAGATCGGTTTCACGACCTCGGATCCGCGCGATTATCGTTCGTCGCTTTACTGCACCGACATCTTCAAGATGGTCGAGGCGCCGATCTTCCATGTGAACGGCGATGACCCGGAAGCGGTCGCGCTGGTTACGGCGTTGGCGGTCGAGTTCCGCAACGAGTTCAAGAAGGATGTAGTCGTCGATATCATCTGCTACCGCAAGCTCGGCCA
>JAEUNS010000198.1 GCA_016790005.1 Zoogloeaceae bacterium | reverse complement strand
GGATCTGTGGGCCCAGTTCCTCAATTTTCAGGGGCCGGCCCTGCAAAGTGTGATGGGGGCCTATGTCGAACAGAGCAAAAAAATGTTCGATCAGATGCAGGAGCAGATCGAGAGCCAGACGCGCAATATATTTTCCGGCTTTCCATTTCCGAACTACACCCCGGTGCTGCGTCCGGGTGAGGACGGCGTGGATGCCCGGTCAGAGATGCCCGCCCATTCTCCTAAGAGTAGCGGTCCGACCGAAACCAAGTGACGCGTGGCCGCACCTCAGGGTGTTCGGCCGTCACGAAATCTGATGAATGCAATGCAAGACTCCAAATCGCCCGTCGTGCCGCGCGTCGGCTTTGTGTCTCTCGGTTGCCCCAAGGCGACCGTCGATTCCGAACACATACTTACCCGCCTGCGGGCGGAAGGTTACGTGATCTCGGGTGGTTATGATGATGCCGATCTCGTGGTGGTCAACACCTGCGGGTTCATCGACGCGGCCGTAGAGGAATCGCTCGATGCAATAGGCGAGGCAATTGCCGAGAACGGCAAGGTCATCGTGACGGGCTGTCTCGGTGCCCGGGACGACGTGATCCTCTCCGCGCATCCACAAGTGCTTGCCGTGACCGGTCCGCATGCCACCGAGGAGGTGATGCGCGCCGTGCATCAGCATCTGCCCAAACTGCATGATCCGTTCGTCGATCTGGTGCCGCCGCAAGGTATCCGTCTCACGCCGCAGCATTACGCCTATCTCAAGATTTCGGAGGGCTGCAATCATCGTTGCACCTTTTGCATCATTCCGTCGATGCGTGGGGATCTGGTCAGCCGCCCGATTCACGAGATCATGAAAGAGGCAGAGGCGCTGGTCGATGCCGGGGTCAAGGAGATCCTGGTCATTTCGCAGGACACGAGCGCCTATGGGGTCGACGTAAAGTATCGAACCGGCTTCTGGAACGGTCGCCCGGTCAAGACGCGTCTGCTCGATCTTGCCAATGCGCTCGGGGAGTTGGGCGTGTGGATTCGCATGCACTATGTATACCCGTATCCGAGCGTGGATGACCTGATCCCGTTGATGGCGGAGGGCAAGATTCTGCCTTACCTCGACATCCCGTTTCAGCATGCGAGCCCGCGCATCCTCAAGGCCATGAAGCGGCCTGCGAGTGCCGAGAATGTGCTCGAGCGGATTCGCAAGTGGCGCAGCATCTGTCCCGATCTCACGATCCGCTCAACTTTCATAACCGGCTTTCCAGGTGAGACTGAATCGGATTTCAACATGCTTCTTGATTTCCTGGGCGAGGCCGAACTCGACCGGGTGGGCGCCTTTGCTTATTCGCCGGTCGAAGGTGCGCTTGCCAATACGCTCGATGACCCAGTGCCGGACGATGTGCGCGAAGAGCGCCGGATGCGCCTGATGTCCTTCCAGGAGGACATTTCCACCCAGCGTCTCGAGCGCTGGATCGATCGTGAGATGACCGTGCTGGTCGACGAGGTGGATGAAGAGGGTGCGCTTGCCCGCTCATGCGCAGACGCTCCCGATATCGACGGATTGGTGATCATTCCTGAAGGCGAGAATCTCACGCCCGGTGAGTTCGTCAAGGTACGCATCACCGACTGCGACATCCATGATCTCTATGCCGAAACAGTGGAATGAGCGCACGCGTATCGGCCTGAGTTCGCGCTGGTCAACAGTCCTGCTCGGGATCGGTGAATAGAGGCACACCAATGACTGCCGCTGACCGCTTCCTGAGCAGACTCGGCGACATCGTCGGTCGAGACCATGTCCTGGCTGCGGATGAGCAAAAGGCCCCCTTCCTGACCGACTGGCGGGGTCGATACCATGGGGCGGCGCTGGCCGTGGTTCAGCCACGCCTAAGTAGTGAAGTTGCCGCTGTGGTCGGCGCCTGCATGTCCGAGGGCGTCGCAGTCGTACCCCAGGGCGGCAATACCGGGTTGTGCGGCGGTGCCACGCCTGTCGCTGGAATCGGTTCGGTCGTCGTTAATCTCTCCCGAATGAGTCGGATCAGGTTGGTGGACCAGGCCAACAATACACTCGTCGCTGAAGCCGGTTGCAAGCTTGCAGCGGTGCAGGCGGCAGCCGCGGAAGTGGGGCGGCTGTTTCCCCTGTCGCTCGCCTCCGAGGGCAGTTGCGAGATTGGCGGCAACATCTCGACCAATGCGGGCGGGGTGCATGTTCTGCGCTATGGAAACATGCGCGATCTCGTGCTTGGTATCGAAGCGGTGCTGCCGGATGGGCGCATCTGGGATGGTTTGCGGGCGTTGCGCAAGGACAATACCGGCTACGATTTAAAGCAGTTGTTGATTGGCGCGGAAGGTACGCTGGGCATCATCACCGCCGCGGTTCTGAAGCTCTTTCCTGTGCCGCGCGAATCTGCAACGGCCTGGATCGCGGTTCCCGACCCGAGCGCCGCGGTGAGTCTGCTGGGCTTGCTCAGGGATTGCTGCGGAGACCGGGTGAATGCCTTCGAGATCATTTCGAGTGTCGCGTTGGCGCTTGTGCTGAGGCATATTCCCGACGCGCGTGCGCCCCTCGCGCGCTCCGACAGCGAATGGTTCGTGCTCGTGGAGCTTGCGGATGCCGGGCCGGGTCAGCATCTCTCTGCGTTGCTCGAAGTGGCATTGACCCGGGCTGCCGAGGCAGGGCTGGCAGATGATGCGGTCGTTGCAGCCAGTCTCACACAGTCCAAGACACTCTGGGGCTTGCGGGAGAACATCTCCGAGGCGCAAAGGATCGAGGGTGTCAGCATCAAGCATGATGTCTCCGTGCCGGTCAGCCGGATCCCGCAGTTTCTCGAAGATGCGCAGTCGGCCGTAGCGGCGCACTGGCCCGACGCCCGCATCGTCGTATTCGGACATATCGGCGATGGCAATCTGCACTACAACCTGTCGAAGCCCGATGCCGTCGACAACGCCGACTTCATCAGGCTGACCTCCGAGGTGAATCGTGTGATCCATGATCTGGTCGTCGGGCATGGTGGATCGATTTCGGCCGAGCATGGATTGGGGCAGCTCAAGCGCGACGAGATCTTGCGCTACAAGTCGGATGTCGAGATGGATTTGATGCGCGCAATCAAGCGAACGCTTGATCCGCGAGGCTTGATGAACCCCGGAAAAGTGGTTTGAAGGCTCTCTCCGGTGATGTGATGACAATTTATCGGATTCGGGGTTTACAGCTGTAGGGGAGGGCCCTATAATTCGCGCTCTTTCGGGCCAGGGGGTATAGCTCAGCTGGGAGAGCGCTTGCATGGCATGCAAGAGGTCAGCGGTTCGATCCCGCTTACCTCCACCAGCCGAAAGAAATAGAAAACTTAGGTCCCCATCGTCTAGAGGCCTAGGACATCGCCCTTTCACGGCGGTAACCGGGGTTCGAATCCCCGTGGGGACGCCAGATTCAAGTGCCTGATTGTGGTAGTCAGGTGCGGCCGGAGAGAAGCCGGCAAGGTCAGTGCGGAGTGGTAGTTCAGTTGGTTAGAATACCGGCCTGTCACGCCGGGGGTCGCGGGTTCGAGCCCCGTCCACTCCGCCAAGTAGTGAAGCCGTTTTGGTGTTGGTTGCAGTTTGGCTTGGCTGTTTTTAAGCTTGCCACCGAAGACGCGAAACGCTATTATAGCGAGCTGTTTTTGGGGGTATAGCTCAGCTGGGAGAGCGCTTGCATGGCATGCAAGAGGTCAGCGGTTCGATCCCGCTTACCTCCACCAACAGGCTTGGTAACAAACTAGGTCCCCATCGTCTAGAGGCCTAGGACATCGCCCTTTCACGGCGGTAACCGGGGTTCGAATCCCCGTGGGGACGCCAGATTTAGGTGCCTGGTTGTGGCAATCAGGTGCTGCCGGAGAAAAGCCGGCAAGATCAGCGCGGAGTGGTAGTTCAGTTGGTTAGAATACCGGCCTGTCACGCCGGGGGTCGCGGGTTCGAGCCCCGTCCACTCCGCCAACATTTCCAGACCCTGGGTGCGATCAGGGTGTCATTTTGGGCCAAGCGATGCCTGTCCCACATCTTTGAGTGCTTAAAGCGAAATCCGGTGGGTTGAATCGGCTGTCCTGCGTTTGCTTTGAGATCCGCGCCGGCTTTGCGCTCAACTGGATGAGTGCATGTTGGTCCGTTAGATGAACCCTAATGTTCAAGGAGTGACTTGCCGCGCTGCAGCAGGTCTTGAATCATGATTCGCATTGAACTGAACGTCGAGTTGGCTTACGAGGTCGATGCACCGGGTGCTGACTTTGTTTTCAACATCCATGCAGCGCACACGCCGAATCAGATTGTTAAGGATGAGAAGCTGGCCTTGAGCCAGCAGGTTGTGCCCCAGGTCTATACCGATCCGGCAACCGGCAACCGCTACATGCGCTTGCATGCGATGCCCGGCGCGCTCAGGTTGTCCTACTCGGCAATTGTCGAGATCACCCACCACTTTACCGAGCCTGCACTGATCAACGAGGTTCCGGTGAGCGATCTGCCGCCCGAGGTGATGGGCTATATATATCCCAGTCGTTATTGTCAGTCCGACAGGCTAGTGAATCTTGCAACCAACGAGTTTGGCGGCATGATGAAGGGCTATGGACGTGTGCTGGCAATTCGCGACTGGATCCAGCGACGTGTGAGATTCAGTTCGAACACCTCCAATTCGAGTACGTCGGCCGTCGATACCTTGATCGAACAGGTTGGTGTCTGCCGCGATTTCGCGCATTTGATGATTGCCTTGTGTCGCGCGGTAAACCTGCCGGCGCGGTTTGCGACCGGGACCGATTACGGTGCTGACCCTGCGCTCGGGCCGCCGGATTTTCATGCGTATGTCGAAGTCTATCTGGGGGATCGCTGGTATATCTTCGATCCCTCGGGTACCGGTATTCCGATGGGTTTCATTCGTTTTGGAACCGGCAGGGATGCAGCCGATGTGGCATTTGCGTCCATTTTTGGTGGCGTTCGCTCAGGTGCGCCTGTGATTCGGGGTGTTGCGGTCGAGGACTGGGCCCGGGGAATTCGCCTTCCCTATCATTGTCGTGAGGCGATCTCGACTGACGGCGGGCCCCAGCTTGTGGCAGTGGTGGCCAAATGAACGCCATGCGGGCCCGTGACCTTGGAACCGGATTTTTTGGGCACTTGGGGGTATGAGTGGCGGGCAGTCGGGTAATCCGCTGCATGGGGTCACGCTGGCAACGATGCTGGACGAATTGCTCGCGCATTACGGCTGGGACGGTCTTGGGCGACATATCGACATCCGCTGCTTCACTCACGACCCGAGTATTGCCTCGAGTTTGAAGTTCTTGCGAAGAACGCCATGGGCGCGCGAAAGGCTTGAAGCGCTCTACTGCCAGATGCGGCAGGACACCACCGGGCGTAAGTGATGCCGGCTTGTTACAATTCATGTGGGCGCTTACCTGGCGCTCGACAAATGTATTGCGTTGATTGGAGTTTTCGTGGCCAAGCCGAACTATCAATTCGAAAAGCGTCAGCGAGATCTGGCGAAGAAGAGCAAGCAGGAAGAGAAGCGGCGCCAGAAACTTGCGTCCAAGGCGGGCGCGGGTGACGACGCGCCTGCCGATGCTGCTGCCGAATCGGGTCAGTCTTCCGATCGTTCGGAAGCTGACGAGGGTGCAAGCTCTGACTGAATGCGCGACGGGCTGACGCTCAAATTGCCTGTGCTTTCAGAATCGGTTACAATCCAAAGGCTTTGATAGGGGCCTTTTGTGGTTGCCTTTCATTTTTCCGGTTGAGATCAACAGGATGGGCGTTTCGCCCATTTTTTATTTGTGGGCAGTGAAATGGACGTCGAGCGTCTTGTCGAGCAGGTTGTCAGCGGCCTGGGTTATGAACTGGTCGATTTCGAACCGTCGCCGAAAGGCCGGATGATGCGGGTCTTCATCGACATCGAACGCGGCATCAATGTTGATGACTGTGCCACCGTGAGCAATCAGCTCACCCGGGTCTTCGAGGTTGAGAATGTCGATTATGACCGGCTGGAGGTTTCCTCGCCGGGGCTGGATCGACCGATCAAGAAACTGGCCGACTTCGAACGCTTTGCCGGGCAGCAAGTGCAGTTGCGGCTGCGCATGCCGATTGGTAATCAGCGAAATTTCGTGGGTGAACTGCAAGGTGTTGCAGGCGGACTGGTTCGTATGAATACGGAGAAAGGCGAGATCGTCTTTCCCTTTGATGAAATTGAAAAAGCTCGCCTGGTACCCAGGTTTTAAGCTTCGGATGGGGAGATTTTGTAGATGAGCCGCGAGATATTGCTGCTTGTGGATGCGCTGGCGCGCGAGAAGAACGTCGACAAAGAGATTGTCTTTGGCGCGCTCGAGTCTGCGCTTGCATCGGCGACCAAGAAACGCATTCATGATGATGCCGATGTTCGCGTCTCGATCGACCGCAGTACCGGGGAGCACGAGTCCTACCGTCGCTGGCTGGTGATGCTTGACGAAGAAGTGGTCAATGATGAGGCCGAGATGGGCATCATCGACGCCCGCGATGTGAAAACTGGCGTCCAGATCGGCGACTACATCGAAGAGCCGCTGGAGCCGATCGACTTCGGTCGTGTTGGCGCTCAGGCGGCCAAGCAGGTGATCCTGCAGCGTATCCGCGATGCCGAGCGCGAGCAGGTGCTCAATGATTTCCTGGATCGCAAGGAGCATCTCGTTTCCGGTTCGATCAAGCGGATGGAGCGTGGCAACGCGATCATCGAGGTTGGGCGGCTCGAGGCGGTGATTCCGCGCGACCAGATGATTCCGCGTGAGAACCTGCGGGTGGGCGATCGTGCCAAGGCCGTTCTGCTGCGCATCGACCGTGGTGCCCGCGGACCTCAGCTCATCCTGTCGCGGACCGCGCCAGACTTTCTCGCCAAACTGTTCGAACTCGAGGTGCCGGAGATCGAAGAAGGCTTGCTCGAAGTCAAGGCCTGCGCGCGTGACCCAGGGATGCGCGCCAAGATCGCGGTCCAGTCGCATGATCAGCGCATCGACCCGATCGGGACCTGTGTCGGTTTGCGTGGATCGCGCGTGACTGCGGTGCGCAATGAGATCGCCGGCGAGCAGATCGACATCATCGTGTGGTCTTCCGATCCTGCCCAGTTCGTGATTGCTGCATTGCAGCCCGCCGAGGTGGTTTCGATCGTGGTCGATGAAGAAAATCACTGCATGGATGTGGTGGTCGATGAAAACAACCTTGCGATCGCAATCGGCCGCAATGGCCAAAACGTCAAGCTGGCGTCGGAACTCACGGGTTGGACGATCAACCTGATGAGCGAAGCCGAGTCGGCACAAAAAACGGACGAGGAGCGTCGTGGCGTGCGCGAACTGTTCATGGCCAAGCTCGATGTCGATGAGGAGCTTGCCGACATCCTGATCGACGAGGGTTTTTCGTCGCTGGAAGAAGTGGCGTATGTACCCTTGGCCGAAATGCTGGAAATCGAGGCTTTTGACGAAGCAACCGTGACCGAATTGCGCGAACGCGCCCG
>JAEUNS010000188.1 GCA_016790005.1 Zoogloeaceae bacterium | reverse complement strand
GGTCAGCTCGTCCGCGAGCGTGCCGCCGCCCGCGCCCGAGCCGACGATCACCACCACGCTGTCATCGTCCAGCGAAAATCTTGCACTCATGGTTTGTCTCCTTTGATTTGTTGTTTGCTCGTGAAGGGTGGGATCAGGCGTCGTGCTCAAGCCAGTCGATGTCGTCGAAGCCGCGTTCGATGTAGCCGCCGTGTTCCCAGGCCGAGCCTTCATAGCCAAACAGTGGCCACACCGCCTTGTTGTCGTAGAAGCCGGTCACGAGGTGGCCCTTGAGCCTCTGGAAGAAGGCGCCATGCTCGATCATGTAGAGCAGGCCCAGCCGGTCGCTCTCCTTCTCGAGCGCCGCATAGGGTTTGTTGAAACGCTGCATGGCCAGCTGGTCGAGTGCCGTCACGCCCTCGCCGAGCAGACTCCGCAGTTGGGGGTCATCGGCGGCTTGCGCCTCCAGCGGTTCGAGCGCCTGCAGGTAGAAGCGGTCGGAGATCCGGTCGTGCGGAAAGATGTCGCGGGCCAGCACCATCAGAGTCTTGCCGGTGGCAGCGCCCAGCACCGTGAAGTTGGCGGCCAGGGCGTCGCGTGCAGGCGACAAAAGGCCGGCGGTGGACAGTGTGCCGACGCTCAAGGCAGCCATGCCGCCGCCTTTGAGAAAGCCGCGCCGGCTAAGGGTGATGCGCTTGTCAACGATGCGCATCGGTGCGTGCGCGCTTGAGTTGCTCATGATTGTCTCCTTGGTGTAATGCGGCCGTGTCGGCCTTTGCGTTCGATCAGGGATAGGGGCCGGTCGGCAGGAACTCAGGTGCTGTCCCACTCGTCCTCGTCGTCTACCGCGCCGAGCACGTCCGTCAGCATCTGGTGCAGGCTGTCGGCCAGGGTTTCGACGTGGATGCGGGTGCCGAGCAGTTCGGCGCATGAGGTGGTGACGGCATCGAGCCGGTCGATGTCCGTGCCCGGTCGGTCGAGTGCCCGGCACAGCAAGGCCCAGTCCGGCCGGTGGAGCAGGGTGCCGGTGGTCAGCAGCACGCCGTCACGGCGGCGCAACTGGGCCAGGCCCACCAGCTTGCGGTCGTCGGCGATCACCTCCCACGGCGACAGGCCGCCGAAGCAGGCCCAGCCCAGGGTCGGCTCACTCGCCCGGCGGGCGAGTTCGGCGGGTGACAGCGCATGTGCCGGTATGCCGAAATCGCGCATCAGCCCGGCATGCAGCGCGCCCAGCCAGCGGTAGCTCGATACTGTGCCGCCCGCGAGCAGGCGATGATCGGGTGGCAGCACGATCGACGACGACAGCATCCATGGCCCCACCAGCACTGCACCGCCGCCGGCGCGGCGTTGCACCAGTGCGCAATCGGTGCGCGCCGCCCTTGCCGCCTCGGCATGTAGTCCGGCCTGAGCGCAGCCGAACACCACACCGGGCTTCGGGTAGGTCCACACCCGAACCCGTGGTGCCCTGACCGGTGCCGCGAGCTGGCGGTGGTTCCAAGCCTGCTCGGCGGCGGCATGCGCGATCGTCAGCGCGCCGCCCACGGTAGGGTGGCCGCGGACCGCCGCGCTGGAGTAGGCGCGGGCGGCGGTCATCAGTCGAACTCCGCCTGTTCCAGCCGGCGGGCGACCTCGCCGAGGAACAGGGCCGCCGGGTAGCCGTCCACCGCGCGGTGGTCGAATACCAGGGTCAGGTTGGCGATCGGTGCTGCGACTACGGCGCCATCCTCGATCACCGGGCGCACCAACGTGCGACCGACGCCCAGTATGCCGACCTGGGGCGGGTTGATGATTGGGCTGAAACGGTCGATGGCGGTCGCGCCAAGGTTGGTCACGGTGAAGGTGCCGCGCTGGTAGGCGCCGCCGGTGAGCGTGCCAGCACGGGCGCCTTCGGCCAGCTGGCGAGTCTCGGTAGCCAGCTGCGCAAGCGATTTGGTGTCGGCATTGCGGATCACCGGCACCATCAGACCGTCGTCAAGTGCGACTGCGACGCCAAGGTTGATGTCGTCCACCAGCTCGACCTCCTTCTCGCGCATCAGCGCATTCATGCGCGGGTGGGCGCGCAGCGCCCGCGCCACTGCATGCAGCACGAGCGCGTTGAGACTGGGCCGCTCGCCGCCGGGTGGGGTCGCGGCGCGCAGGGCTTCGACGCGGCGCAGATTCACGTCCACCGAGTGCGCCACCCGTGGCACCTGCCAGCCCTGAGCCATGTTGCGGGCGATCGCCCCGCGCAGACCGGTGAGCGGAATGCGGTGTTGTTGCGCCACGGTTGGAGCGCCAGTTGCAGAAGCGGGGGCGGTGCTGGTCGCCAGGTTCGCGCTCATTGCTCAGGCTCCAGCCGGGCGAGTACCGTGCCGCGACCGAAGGTGTCCTGCGCGGCCACGTTCAGCTGCGCGATGCGACCGGCGGACGGCGCGAAGATCTCATGGCTGGTCTTTACCAGCTCGGCCACTGCCAGCACCTGGCCGGCCTCCACGCTGTCGCCTTCCTTGACCTGCCATTCCTGCAGCAGGGCTTCGGTGCCTTCATCGACGTCGGCCCATACCGCGTCGTCGAGAATGATGTCGATCATGTCTGTCTCCTTGTTTTGGGTTAATCGAGTTTGAAAGCCATGAGGCCGCGCACGCTGGCGACGATGTTGTCCACCTGCGGAATGGCGAACTGTTCGAGCGGTCGGCTGAAGGGAATCGGCACGTCGGGTACCGCGAGGCGGCGCACCGGGGCCTTGAGGCGGAGGGTGTCGAGGTTCTCGGCCACCAGTGCGGCGATCTCGCCTGAAAGGCCGAAACTCAGGTAGTCCTCGTCGGCGACGAGCAGCCGGCCGGTCTTGGCCACCGACGCGAGCACGCTGGCGCGGTCGAGTGGCACCAGGGTGCGCAGGTCGACGATCTCGGCCGAGATGCCTTCTGCAGCGAGGGCCTCTGCTGCCAGCACCGACTTGTGCACCATCTGCGACAGGGTCACGATGGTGACGTCGCTGCCCGTGCGCACGATGCGGGCCTGGCCGAAGGGGATGGTGTATTGCTCTTCTGGGACTTCGTTGGTGCTGCCCTCGAAGTACGACATCCAGCTCAGGCCCATGATGCCCTTGTGATACAGGAACACCACCGGGTTGTCGTCGCGGATCGCGCTGGTCATCAAGCCCTTGGCATCGTAGGCGTTGGACGGCACCACCACCTTGAGGCCGGGTACATGGGCGAAGATCGAGTACAGGCATTGCGAATGCTGGGCGGCGTCGTTGTAGCCACCGCCGATGCCAGTGGTGATCACCAGCGGGTACTTGCAGTGGCCCCCCGACATGTAGTGGTTCTTGGCGATGTGGTTGTAGATCTGGTCGAAGCACACGCCGAAGAAATCGACGAACATCAACTCCGAGATCGGGCGCAGGCCTTCGGCAGCGGCGCCGAGTGCGGCGCCCATGAATCCGGTCTCGGAGATCGGTGTGTCCATCACCCGTTCGGGGCCGAACTTGTCGAGCAGCCCGGTGGTGGCGCTGAAGATGCCGCCGTACTTGCCGACGTCCTCGCCCATGACGAACACGCGGCTGTCACGCGCCATTTCCTGCGCGGTCGCTTCGGATATTGCCTGGGCCATGCTCAGGCAGCGGGTGGTGGCGGGGGTTGCAGTGCTCATGTCGGTCTCCTGTCTTGTCAGTGTGCGAAGACGTGCAGCAGCGCGTCCTGCGGGTCGGGGTAGGGGCTGTTGCGGCCGAAGTCGTAGGCGGCCTGGACGCGGGTGGAGACGCGGGCGCGCAGCGCCGCCTCGGCCTCGTCGTCGAGCAGCTTGCGGCTGCGCAGCAGTCCGGCCAGAGCCGGAATCGGATCGTGTTGGCGCAGATCCTTGGCTTCGCCCTTTGGCCGGTAGGTTTCGGGGTCGCCCTGGAAGTGACCGAAGTAGCGATCGGTCTTGACCTCGATCAGGGTCGGGCCGTCGCCGCGGCGAGCCCGCGCCACGGCCTCACCGGCCACTTCGAACACCGCCAGCGCGTCGTTCTTCTCGACCAGCACGCCGGGCATGCCGTAGGCCACCGCGCGGTCGGCGTTCGACGCGATCGCGGTCGAGGCAGATTTCTCGACCGAGATGCCGTACTTGTTGTCTTCCACCACGAACACCACCGGCAGCTTCCACAACGCGGCGAGGTTGAGCGCCTCATGAAAGGCGCCCTGGTTGGCGGCGCCTTCGCCGAAGAACGCGATCGCAACCGCATCGCTGCCAAGCTTTTTCGCCGCCAGCGCGGCACCGCAGGCCTGCGGTGCGCCTGCGCCGACGATGCCGCTGCAGGAGAACTTCACCGCCGGATCGAACAAGTGCATGTGACCGCCCTTGCCGCGACCCAGGCCGGTAGCCTTGCCGAAGATTTCGGCAGTCATCGCAGCGAGGTCGACGTTCTTGGCGATCGCGAAGTGATGAGAGCGGTGCGCGCCGACCACCGTGTCGTCACGCCGCAGGTGTGCACACACGCCGACCGCGACCGGCTCCTGGCCCCCAGCCAGATGCATTTCGCCCGGCACCGGCCCGGCGCCGATGTCGAAGGCAAGGCCCTTCTGGATCTTCGGCGGGAGCTTGGCCTCGAGATAGACCCGGGACATGGTCTCTTCGTACTCCCGGATCTCGATCATCTTTTCGTACATCCACAGCAGTTGTTCCGTTGTCGCTTGCATTGCCGCCAGCCTCCTCGTCGATGGGTTCGATTGCTCGCGCGGGGTCGGGTCCGGGGTGATGCTTGCTGCCTGTCGTCGCCCGAAATGCCGCCGCGTCCGGAGGTCATAGCGCAATAAGGGTGCCAACCCGTCGGAGCGGGCTGGGTGGGTCATTCAAGTGTTTGATAGGTCGAGAGAAGTTTGTGATCGTGAAGCGCTGCGAGGCGGGGGATGGCGAATCAGCGCCGAGGCGAGTGTCACAGCGTGAGCGACACCTGTCGCAGCGCTGGCGAGACACGGTGTCGCGTGCCTGGCCGGGTCGTCGCGGATACCGAAAGCCTTTGGCGGATGCATCCGCGTTGCTTACGTCAGGGCTTGTTCGTGGTATCCGAGGTGAGGCAGGAATGACACATGCGGGTGCCCGTTATCCGCGCGCGGTGAGCCGAGAGGCGAGCCGAGTCGTGCCGACCGCGAAGGCCGAATGCGACCGATCTTTCCGATATGGCGGCCTATGTCCCGGGCGCGCAGTTAAGGGTGAGCGACTGAGTTGCGGCCAGCCGACCTACCTGAGTGCCGCATCGAGTTGATCGACAAGCTCTGCCCAGTCGGCATCCCGCTGCAGTTCTTCACGGATGAAGCTGGCTTGCCCGGGGTTCCAGAAAGGGGCATCGGCCAGCGCAAGATCATGCGCAAGTGGGCGCTTTGTCTCGATGAAGCGCTTGATTGCCTCTGCGTCGCTGGGCAAACCGAGTTGCTCGAACAAGTCCGTGAATACGTGTACAGGTGTCTGCATGAAATTCTCCGGATGAAAGTCCGTCGGGCCCGGTGTATGTGGTATCCGGCATGTGGTGGCAGAAGAGGGCGTTGCCTTCACTTTATAGGTCACGATTGCCCGCATGTCTGCGCCTCGGTCGAATTTGCTTGTCGATTGAATTGGATTGGGCGCCGCAGTTCGCATGTCGGCGATCAGCCTGCAGTTCGCCAGCCCGGGTCTTCCGATGGCGCCTCTCGCTGCACCGCATCCGCTCGACATGGCTTGACCCTGTGGCCTTGTCAGCTATTGTTTCATTCTCGGTGCTCGAATAAGCTTCGCCATCGTCTCGCCGGAACCCATGGAATGAAGCCGTCCTTTACCCCGATCCTGTTGTCCGCATGCAGGGTCGCTCCGGTCGCGCGCACCGGGTCGCGGATGGCATCAGGTGCGCTCGATCGAGTCATGGTCGGACGATTGCGATTGAAGATGGCGCCGCGCGCTGCTGTCGCCTGGGTCGGCGTGTGGACAGTCTATTCGCTCGCGATGCTGGGCTATTTTGCCTATGACGCGGGTTGGGTAGCCTCGCTCTGCGGCGTGCGCTGATGCTCAAGCGCCTGTCGCTCGTCGAGGATCGCTATGATGCGCTGCTGATCCCCTACCGGAAGAATGCCGACCGGATCATGTTGGGCATGAACTGCTTCCTGCTCCTGGTTTGCTTCGGGCTCGCACCCTTGCGGGACACCTGGTTGGCGGTGGCGGCAATTGGATTGCCGACGCTGGCTTTGGGCGCGTCGCTTGTGATGGTGTCCGCCGGGCGGCTGGTCACGCGCATCTTCATGGCTTGCGCCTTCATGGCATTTACCGGCCTGATCATCCATCAGACTGGCGGTGATATCGAAGGCCACTTTTCGGCCTTTGGGCTGATCGGCGTGCTGCTCTACTATCGGGACTGGCGCACCATCTTCGCGGCCACGGTATTCATCTATCTGCATCACCTGGTACTCGGATTCGCGCAAACGCGTGGGGTGGCGATATACGTGTTCGACTCGGATTTGTTCTGGAGCACGCTGGCGATCCACATTGCCTATTTTCTACCCTTCGTCGTGATGATGGGCTACCTCTCGATCTGGTTACGGCGTGAAGCATACGAAGCGCAGCATGTGATCGAACTGGCCGGGCAGATCATGCGCGGCGACCTGATGAAGACGCCGGAAATGAGCATCAGCAGCCTTGAGACGCCGCTGATCTCGGCGGTTGTGTCGATGCGCGACCGCTTGCTCGACCTGATGCGGGTGCTGCCGGTACCGGCGGTCATCGTGCGCATGGACACGCATGCCGTGGTGGCGGTGAATCGCTCCTGGGAAAGCCAGTGTGCAGGCATTCCGGACGAGCACACGCCGTTTGGCGATTGCCCGGTGTGGCCCACCGCCACCGTCTGGCAAGACCTGCTGGCCGCCATGCAGGCGCGTTCGGGGCGGATCCTCGACAAGGTCGAGGTGACGATGGTGCGTCGCGACGGCACGCAGGCCTTGTGCGAATTGTCCCTGATCCTGCTCGAAGAGGCCGAGCCGGTGATGGCCATCGTGACCGCCGAAGACATCACCCAGCGACGCCAGACCGAGCAGGCGATGCGGCGCCTCGCCTTCAGCGACATGCTCACCGATCTTCCCAATCGCGCCAGTCTTCAACATGAGCTCGAGGCCGCGTTTTTGCGCTTCAAGTCAGTGGGTGACCCGTTCGCGGTGCTGATGATGGACCTCGATGGATTCAAACCGATCAACGACAGCCTTGGCCATGATGCCGGGGACGAGGCCTTGCAGATCATTGCTCAGCGCATCCGCCACATCAATCGAAGTGACGATTTCGCAGCCCGCCTGGGCGGCGACGAGTTCGTCGTGCTACTGCCCAACTGTGGGTCGGTAAACGAGGCGGGCGTCGTGGCACAGCGCTTTGTCAAGGCCATCTCGACCCCGATCCGGCTCGATCGGGTCGGAGAAGTGGTGAATATTGGCGTCAGCGTCGGTGTGGCCCATTGCGATCAAGGGGCAGCGACCGCCGAAGAGATATTGAGGCAGGCCGACGGCGCACTCTACCGCGCGAAGCACAGCGGGCGTGGCACGGTTGCAGCGCACGATCCAGCGTTTGCCGGAAGGTCCGTGGCGGAACCATTGGAGCGCGTTCCGGCTGGATGACTTGAGGACCTCGAATGGACCGCAACATCCCGTTGCGTCGATTGCAGATTTTTCCTCATGTGCATCCTTCCGTCGGGTCCTTCGTCTACTTGAGCGAGGGGCTGCCCGGCAGCGGCACTTGACTGCTGGGTTCGTCGCCGAATTCGAGGTGAATCATGGACAACAACACTTTCTGGCGCGATGAATGGAAGTCGCTGAGCCTCATCGTCGCGGTTTTTCTGGCCTGCTTCTATCTGCCGGTCGAGTCACTCCAGAGCTGGGACAGGCTGCACAACGCCTTCTGGGAGGCGCTCTATCTGGTGCGCTGGTATGCCGAAGAGCATGTATTGCTATGCCTGATTCCCGCCTTCTTCATCGCCGGGGCGATCGCGGTGTTCGTCAGCCAGGCGGCGGTGATGAAATACCTCGGACCGGCCGCACCCAAGGGCTTGGCGTATGGGGTCGCGTCGGTCTCGGGAACGATTCTGGCGGTGTGCTCGTGCACGGTGTTGCCGCTGTTTGCCGGCATTTATCGCATGGGCGCAGGCCTCGGTCCGGCGATCGCCTTCCTGTATTCGGGGCCGGCGATCAATGTGCTCGCGATCATCCTGACCGCGCGCATTCTCGGACCGGAGATGGGGGTCGCACGCGGCATCGGCGCGGTGGCGTTCAGCGTGGTCATCGGCCTGATGATGGCTTTCCTGTTTCGCAAGGAAGAGCTCGAGAAGATCAACCGCGCGCTGGTGCTGCCCGATGACGAGGTGACCCGTCCCCTGTGGCAGAACGCTGTCTTCTTCGGCGTGTTGGTCGCAATTCTCGTCTTCGCCAACTGGGCCCGGCCGGATACCGACGAGGGCCTGTGGGCTGCGATCTTTGCCGCCAAGTGGTGGATCACCGGCTTTTTCGGTGCTGTGCTTGCCGCGATCCTGATCGGGTGGATGAAGATGTCGCGCAATCGGGTGTTGCTGGTTTCTGCAGCGGGGGTGTTGGCCGCCGTGCTGTTCGGCGAACAGCCGCTCGTACCCTTCGCCATCCTTGTGATTGGACTCTCATGGATCACCAGCACCGACAGAGGCGAGGGTGCCACCTGGTTCGGATCGTCCTGGGACTATGCCAAAAAGATTCTGCCGCTGTTGCTGCAGGGAGTGCTGATTGCCGGTGCGCTGCTCGGCAGGCCGGGCCATGAGGGCTGTATCCCATCCGGGTGCGTGGC
>JAEUNS010000157.1 GCA_016790005.1 Zoogloeaceae bacterium | reverse complement strand
AAGCCTGGCACAAGCCGAGCTGCCGCTCACCGAGTGCCTCAAGGATACGGTGGATCGCCTGATTCCGCACTGGAATGACGTGATTGCGCCGTCGATTCTGCGTGGCGAACGGGTCGTGGTGACCGCCCACGGCAACTCCCTACGCGCGTTGATCAAGCACCTCGACAAGGTCAGCGACGAAGACATCATCGCGCTCAACATCCCGACCGGCACGCCGCTGGTGTACGAACTCACAGACGAACTCCAGCCCATCCGCAGCTACTACCTTTAACCTGAAAGTCGCCATGGCGACGCACGGCGCTCCCCTCGCCCGCTTGCGGGAGAGGGGTTAGGGGTGAGGGGTGAGGGAACGGTCCGACGGCTTTCATGTTTAAGGGTGGCCAGCCGTCATGACCGTTAAGATGAAAATCGCTCAAGCGACTTTCATCTTTAAGGCCGAGGGAGCAAAGCGGAATTCGAACCATCCGCACCGGCCCTGGCGAGGTGCTGTAGAGTGCGTCGCCAGATACCGTTGGCAGGCACGCCGCCTGCATAGTGGATTGCGACAGGAACGAAAACATCATGAGCGATAAACAAAGCCGCAGCGACAACAAGCGGGACACCCAGCCGGGCGAAGACGGCCGGGTCGATACCGCGACGCTCTTGACCTTGCTGGGCCCGGGGCATCACGACCCGTTTTCGGTGCTGGGCATGCACCAGTCTGGAAGCAGCATCGTGGTGCGTGCCCTGTTACCGGGTGCCGCGAGCGTGGCGGTCATCGATACGGCGGGACGTCGCATCGCCGAGCTTGCCCGCCAGGACGGCAGCGACCTGTTCACGGCGGTGATGCCGCGTCGGCGCAAGGCCTTTGCCTACCGTCTGCGGGTGCAATGGACGGGCGCCGACGGCGCTGTGGGCGAGGCGGTCGACATCGAAGACCCCTACCGCTTCGGCCCGCAGATCAACGACCTCGATGTGTGGCTGCTGGCCGAGGGCACCCATCACCGTCCGTATGAGTGGCTGGGCGCCCACCCGGTGATCGTCGATGGCATTGCCGGCACCCGCTTCGCGGTCTGGGCGCCGGCCGCACGCAGGGTGTCGGTGGTCGGCGGCTTCAACAACTGGGACGGCCGTCGTCACATGATGCGGCTGCGCCGTGAATGCGGCGCGTGGGAGATCTTCGTGCCCCAGGTCGGCGGCGGCGACCTTTACAAGTTCGAGATACTCGGATCGGACGGCGTGCTGCGCAGCAAGGCCGACCCGTTCGCGTTTCGGGCCGAGATGCGCCCCCAGACCGCATCGGTGGTGCAGCGCCTGCTGCCGGGTGTCGCCATCGATGAAGCGCGCCGAGGTGCCAATGCACTCGACGCGCCGGTGAGCATCTACGAGGTTCATCTCGGCTCATGGCAGCGCAACGCCCAGGGCGAGTGGCTGAGCTATGCCGAACTCGCCGAGCGCCTGATCCCCTATGTGGTCGCACAGGGCTTCACCCACATCGAGCTGTTGCCGATTCATGAGCATCCGTTCGACGGCTCCTGGGGCTACCAGCCCACCGGGCTGTATGCACCAACCTCGCGCTTCGGTAGCCCTGAAGATCTGCGCGCCTTCACCGAGGCCGCGCGCGCAGCGGGCATCGGCGTGATCCTCGACTGGGTGCCGGCACACTTCCCGGCCGACGATCACGGGCTCGCGAATTTCGACGGCACCCATTTGTATGAGCATGCCGATCCGCGCGAGGGTTTCCATCAGGACTGGAACACCCTGATCTACAACTACGGCCGCACCGAGGTGCGCAACTACCTCACCAGCAACGCCCTGTACTGGATCGAGCGCTTCGCGATCGACGGCCTGCGGGTCGATGCGGTGGCCTCGATGCTGTATCGCGACTACAGCCGCAAGCAGGGCGAGTGGATACCCAATCGCCACGGCGGGCGTGAGAACCTCGAGGCGATCGAGTTCCTGCGACGCATGAACCATCTGGTGGGCACCCAGCGGCCGGAGGCAATCACGCTCGCCGAAGAATCGACCGCCTTCCCGGAAGTCAGCCGCCCGCCCTCGCCCGACCTGCAATCCGGTGGGCTCGGCTTTCACTACAAGTGGAACATGGGCTGGATGAACGACGTGCTGGCCTACATGGCGCGCGACCCGGTGCACCGCAAGCATCATCACGACCAGATCCGCTTCTCGCTGGTGTATGCATTCACCGAGAACTTCGTGTTGCCGCTCTCGCATGACGAGGTGGTGCACGGCAAGGGCTCGCTGCTTGCCAAGATGCCGGGCGACGACTGGCAGAAGTTTGCCAACCTGCGCACGCTGTATGGCTACATGTGGGGCCAC
>JAEUNS010000039.1 GCA_016790005.1 Zoogloeaceae bacterium | reverse complement strand
GTCCAGAGTCTGGTCCTGGTTCCAGTTTGCAATTGAATGTTGCGTTCCGTCCCAGTGAAAGATCGTGTCACCTGAAACGGCGCTCTCTTCCAGTGCAATCAAGGTGTTGAGTACCTTGAACGTCGAAGCGGCTGGATATCGTTGTTGTGCCCGAAGATCGTTATGAACAAATCGCTGCCCGGTGCTTACAGATTCGATGACGATAGTTCCATCGATGCCTGCGCTGCGGAAGATTTGCTCAATTGCCACGTTTTCCGCACGTACGAAAAACGAGATAGCAAGGCCATGGATCAGAAGGATGGTTTTTAGCATTTTGTCATTGACAGGGTATCTGGCGAGGAAAGATTTTAGTTGACTAAAAATGCAGCAACCGCAGGCAGCTTCTTGCCGCAGCAGTTCTCATTTTGAAGTCAGGTTGAAGTATGTAGGGATGTAATTTGGTTGTGGATCATGGATCGCTGCCGTGATGGTGCTCAATTTCACCGTGACGTAGTCGACCTTTTGGGCCAGGAAGTGCAAACCGGCGTAGCATTGACGACCCATCCCACTCATTCGGCGCGGAGCCCTGTTTCCAAACTGCAGGACATCAGCGTGGCGTCAGCAAATATTTGACCGTTCAGTTCCATCTGCTGCCTTCGTTACCGGGTAGCAACAGCGCAGACTGTTACGCACGCGCCGCACTTTGTCCACAGCATGAGCACGAAACAAAAGCTTGCCACATCTAAACTTACATGCCCCCTGTCCTGCAGATTTCATTCATCGTCAGAGGCTTGCTACTGCTTCTGCTTGCCGCGGGCGCCTATTTCCTCAGCGGCTTCATCATTCCCGCGCTTGCAGCCCTCGTAATCGGATTTGCCAGTTGGCCACTGTATCGCCGCGGGGTTGCGGCGTGTGAGGGCAACACCACGCTTGCTGCCAGCATTGCAATCATGGTGGTGGTCTGTGCGTTGATCGTGCCGCTTACCATTGCAATCCACTATGCATTGGTCGAGGCCGGTAATCTCATCAACTGGTTGCTGGAGGCAAACCGTACCGGTGCCGAGGTGCCGGAGTGGATTGGCACCTTGCCGGTGGTGGGAGCAAGGCTGGCGGAGTACTGGCACACCTATCTGAGCGAGCCACAGGCGATTGGGCACTGGACACAGGTGCTGAGCGGCCAGCATCTTGGGAATATCTATCGCACGCTGTTGACCATAACCGGCGATCTGTTCCGCTTGGCCTTGACGACGCTGTTCATGCTGATCACGCTGTTCTTCGTCTATAAGGACGGTGTGCGCATCGCCGGCCAACTCGACATTGTCGGCGAACGCTTGCTACCCAGCCGCTGGCAACGCTTCTCGCGAGTGGTGCCGGCGACGGTGAGTGCGACGGTGACCGGCATGGGGCTGATCGCGCTTGGGGAAGGTGTGGTGCTGGGCGTGGCTTACTGGATTGCCGGCGTACCATCGCCAGTGCTGCTGGGCGTGATCACCGGACTCATGGCGCTGATACCGGGTGGAGCACCAGTGTGCTTTACGCTTGTGTCGATTTATCTGGCCGGTTCGGGTGAGGTTGCCGCGGGTCTCGGGCTTTTTGCATGGGGAACGATCGAACTGTTCATCGTGGACAAGACTTTGCGCCCACGCCTGGTCGGCGGTCCGGTGAAGCTACCTTTTCTGCCGACGTTCTTCGGACTTGTCGGCGGTGTGCAGACGATGGGTTTGGTTGGATTGTTCGTCGGACCGGTACTCATGGCCTTGTTGGTTGCGATCTGGCGTGAGTGGTTGCGTGGCCTGACGCCTCATGCGAACAGGGAGGCGCTGGCCTTGAGTGCGCAAAATAAGCCCGCCGACAATGCCAAGCCTTCCGCGTCCAGGCGAGCTCACACCGCTGATACCACCGGTCAGCATGACGACCGTCCGCAAATGTGATTTCTGTCCCGGCGATTGGGTACAAGGGCCAAGTCCAAGCGTGTTCTTGCGCATCATGAAGGCTCACGGACGTGAGGCTGCCTTCGACGCTGCGTTGCAGCGCATCGACCATGTTTGCGAACAATGCGGAAGTTATGGGAAAGGAGCCAGGAGCCGCCCCGGGCAGGGGCGGCATACCGCTCAGGTCAGGCGAGCTGCTTAGCCTTTTGCGTGGTGTGCCACAGACTTGCGGCGACTGAAATAATCAGAATCGCGCCGACTACCGCGAGCGATACCATCACCGGAATCTTCACCCACTCTACGATCAGCATCTTCGTGCCGATGAAGACCAGAATCGCTGCCAGCCCGTACTTGAGCAGTTCAAAGCGGTCGCCGAGGTCGGCGAGCAGGAAGTACATCGCGCGCAGGCCGAGGATGGCGAAGAGGTTCGAGGTCAGGACGATGAAAGGATCCGTGGTGATCGCAAAGATTGCCGGGATGCTGTCGACCGCGAAGATCACGTCCGAAATTTCGACCAGCACCAGGGCGAGGAACAGTGGTGTCATCATGCGCACGCCGTCGCGCATCACGAAGAAGCGCTCGCCTTCGAGTTTTTCGGTGACCGGGTAGTGATTACGTATCCAGCTGATGAACGGGTTCTTTTCCAGATCGGGCTCATGTTCGGCAAACCACACCATCTTGATCCCGGTGACGACGAGGAAGGCGCCGAAGAGGTAAAGGATCCAGTGGAACTCGGTAATCATCCAGCTGCCAGCGAAGATCATGATCGTACGCAAGGCGATTGCCCCGATAATCCCGTACAGCAGCACGCGCCGCTGCAGTTCAAGCGGCACAGCAAAAAAGCTGAAGATCATCATCCACACGAACACATTGTCGACTGCGAGCGACTTCTCGACCAGGTATCCAGTTACGAAAGCAAGCGCCTTCTCGTTCGCGAATGCCCGTCCGAGCGTATCGTCGAGATACCACCACAGCCCGCCCGCGAAGAGCAGCGCGACCGTCACCCAAGCGAGCGACCAGGCCGCCGCCTCCTTCAGCGATACTCGATGCTGCTTCCCGCCTCCGAAAACAAAGAGATCGAGTAACAGCATGACTACCACGATGGCAGCAAACGCTGCCCACATCCACCACGTTCCAATCGATTCCACTGCGCGCTCCTTTTAAATACAAAGAAAGGGTCTGCTCCTGAAGGACGCGGACCCTGCTTTTGCGTTGCCTGCAGCACCGGGAGGCTGCCTGCGGACAATCCTTCCGAAATGGCGACGCTGCAACTCCGTGCGGGCAGTCACTGTGCCTGCTGAATGCCGGCCACCACCCAGCCGCTGCTACCCGCGACGGGTTTGGTCAGGTGCCACAGCTCGTTGAAATCGGTCGGCGAGGCTTCCGGTTCCTCGCGGATCAGGCCATGGAAGCGCACACTGAGCACATGGCGCTGTGGCTCTTCCGCGTAGCTCAAGATTTCAGCATCAACCGCCACGACCTCGGTGTGCTGAGCGGCGTGGCCCCGTTCGCTCAACTGCAGTTGGATCTCTGCGAACATCTCTGGCGAGGTGAACTCACGCAGATCGTCCAGGTTGGCCGAGTCGTTGGCTGCCTGCAGGCGCAGGAAGTTGAGCTTCGCCTGACGCGCAAAGCCCTCGCTATCGAAGCCCGGGGGAAAAGCTTTCGGCGTAGCGGCCACTGGTGCAGCACTCATCATCAGCGGCCCGCTGCCGCCAACAGGCGCCATGCCGCCGCCCGCGCCCACGGCCGCGTATTGCATCGCCGGCGCCGACGGTCGCTTGCGCATGAACAGGCGAAAGAGCACCAGCGCGCCGATTGCGAGAAGGGCGATCAACAGGATGCTGGCCAGTTCCTCGCCCATGCCCAGATGCGAGGCCAGGGCCGCCAGTCCGAGGCCGGCAGCAAGGCCGGCGACCGGGCCGAGCCAGGAGTTCTTGCGCGCGGCCTGCCCTGTAGCGCTACCGGTCGGGTTCTGCATGGGCGCGGCCGAAGGCGTGGTACCGGGCTGGCTCATTGACTCGCGCTGTATTCCCGTGGATTTCCCGCCGCCCAAGCGTTTGGCCTCGGCCTCCGGGATTCCGATTCCAACACTGAGGACCAGCGCGAAGAGGGTTAACAATATGCGTTGCATGGCTGTCGAGCTCCTAGGGTGGGTAACGACGAAGGGCGATATGGGAAGCGGAGGATAGGCCTGGAGGGGCTTCTATAAAAGCGGAATTAAATGTATATTTGGTCAGTAAAAACGGAAGTGACATGCAGCCCTTCAATTACCGCCATCTCTATTACTTCTGGGTCGCCGCCAAGGAAGGCGGGATCGCACGCGCGGCTGAGCGCTTGGATATGGCGATCCAGACCGTCAGCACCCAGGTGCGCGAGCTCGAGCGCAGCCTCGGGTTCTCGCTCCTCCGACCCGCCGGACGCGGGGTGGAACTCACCGCTGCCGGTGCGGCCGCCCTGCGCCTTGCCGAGCAGATTTTTTCTCTCGGCGAGCAGTTACCTGCGGTGGTCAAGGAGGCTGCGCTTGGCGAGGGCGTGCGGCTCAAGGTAGGAATTTCGGATAGTCTCGATAAACTGGTGGTGCGCCACCTGTTGCAACCCGCATCGCAAACAGCCGACCTGCGCCTGCTTTGCCATGAAGGCGAGTTCGACGATCTGCTCGGCGAGCTCGCGCTGCACCGTCTGGACGTCGTGCTGGCCGACCGCCCCGCGCCGTCGAACCCGAACCTCAAGGTCTATAGTCACTCGCTGGGCAAAACCGCCCTGGCCTGGTACGCACCCACCGCAATCCTCAACGAGAACGCTCAGTCTTTCCCGGGTTGCCTTGGTCAGCTGCCGCTGCTCTTGCCGACGGCACACTCGGCTGTTCGTCCCCGCCTCGATGACTGGCTCGCGCGCCAGGGAATCGTTCCGAGGGTGGTCGGCGAGTTCGAGGACAGCGCCCTGCTTGCGACCTTTGGCGAAAGCGGCTTGGGTGCCTTTCCGGCACCCGAATGGTCGTGCGACGAGCTTACGCGGGTGCGGGGCCTCGTGCAGCTTGGCTGCTGCCCTGAGGTCGTTGAGCATTTTTACGCCATCTCCGCGCATCGCAAGGTTGAGCACCCGGCTGTGCGACAGATCCTCGGTGCATCACTGTCGTCGAAGGACGACAGCCATGGAGACCGCGCAGCGGGTTGAGAAACAAGTAAGGGTCTAGAGTAGTAAAACCTGATAATCCAGAATGGTTCGCCGGGGAATCTTTTCTCGTCAGCGGTGCCTGAACTCACCGTGAAGCGCAGCAATGCCGCGTTAAGTGCGCAAGCGCGAGATGCCCAATGAAGAACCTGCAGCACATGCCCCATCCACGGAGGACTGACACACCATGACCACTCTGAACGTTAACGGCCGGGAATACACGCTCGATGCCGACCCCGAAACGCCCATCCTGTGGGCTCTGCGCGACAATCTTGGGTTGACCGACACCAAATTCGGCTGCGGTGCAGCGCTGTGTGGCGCGTGTACCGTGCTCGTCAACGGTGAGCCCATCCGGTCGTGCGTGACGCCGATCTCTGCTGTCGAAGGTCGCGCGATCACTA
>JAEUNS010000011.1 GCA_016790005.1 Zoogloeaceae bacterium | reverse complement strand
GATGCGTTGCAAGGTGTGACACCGCTACGCTCGCCACCGCGCATCGAGATCGATCGCCCCAAGCCGCCCCCCGTGCCCCGCCGGAGAGCCCCCGAGCCCGAAGAAGCGCCGCAACGCCGGGCGCGCGACGATCGCCTGCTCGAAGGCTCGGCCCTGTTCCGGGCGACGATCGGCGACGTCAAGCCACTGCGCTCATCGAATCAGGCCGACACCCATGCACCCAAGCCGCTGCCCCACGCGCGTGGCGATGCTGCAGACATGATTGCAGGCAAGCAGGCCGCGTTGAACCTGCTGCTGCCGCCCGAGGGCACGGAAGTGCCGGCGGAAGAGCTCTTCAGACTCGCGACCCGCGGCGCCCAGCCGCTTGGCGAGCGCAACCTGGTCGAGCATGCGCAGCCCCTGCCCGCACCGGCGCCACGCCAGAGCAAACAAGACGACCAGGCCGCGCTGCGCGAAACGATGGAGGCACCGCTGACTTTTGAAGACCGTCTCGACATGGGCGAAGAGGCGGCCTTCATCCGGCCCGGCCTACCCAAGCGGGTACTGGTCGACCTGCGGCGCGGACGCTGGGTACTGCAAGGGGAACTCGATCTGCACGGCCTGACCCGTGAAGAAGCACGCGAGGCGCTCGCACGGTTTCTGGCCGCCAGCCTCTCCCGCGGCCGCCGCTGTGTGCGCATCATTCATGGCAAAGGTCTGGGCTCACCCGGCAAGTTGTCGATTCTTAAACAACTATCGCGCGGCTGGCTTGCCCAGCGCGAAGAGATACTCGCGTTCTGTCAGGCCGGCGCCCACCAGGGTGGATCGGGCGCACTCACGGTCTTGCTGCGCGCGCCAAACGCAACCCCTCCCACGCGGCACGACTGATTCAAACACTGCGTAACAAAGCCCTACAGCGCAAGGCTCATACTGCGTCGTCACCGGTTTCGCCGGTACGAATCCGCACCACTTGTTCGACCGGGCTCACGAAGATCTTGCCGTCGCCGATCTTGCCGGTTCGGGCCGCCTTGATGATCGCCTCGACCGCCTGCTCGACCACCTCGTCCGAAAGCACGATCTCGATCTTGATCTTGGGCAGAAAATCGACCACGTATTCAGCCCCCCGATAGAGCTCGGTATGCCCCTTCTGGCGTCCGAAACCCTTCACTTCGGTTACCGTCAGGCCGGTGATGCCCACCTCTGACAGCGCCTCGCGCACTTCGTCGAGCTTGAACGGTTTGATCACTGCTTCGATTTTCTTCATTGCTTCATCTCCTCATTTGCGGGGACGGGTACCCTTTGCTCAGTACTCGTCTTTGTAGCGCGATGTTATCGGATAACGCCAGTCCTTGCCGAATCCACGCCGTGTCACGCGAATGCCGACCGGCGCCTGGCGTCGCTTGTACTCATTTCGCTTGAGCATTGCAACCGTGCGCCGCACGTCCGCCTCCGGGAGGCCATTCGCGATGATCTGGCCGGGCGATTCGTCCCGCTCCATATAGGCCTCGATGATCGCATCGAGTATTTCATACGGCGGCAGGGAATCCTGGTCG
Organism: Zoogloeaceae bacterium; assembly: GCA_016790005.1. Taxonomy (GTDB): domain Bacteria; phylum Pseudomonadota; class Gammaproteobacteria; order Burkholderiales; family Rhodocyclaceae; genus UBA2357. Next base: position 2,374 of record JAEUNS010000011.1, on the reverse strand, counting down.
GTCTGATCGGGCTTCAACTCGGCCGAGGGCGGGCGGGTGATGATGTTCTCGGGCATCACCGGCGCGACCGTATTGCGCCAGCGCGACAGGCGAAACACGAATGTCTTGTAAAGATCCTTGAGCACCGCAAACCCGCCCGCCATGTCGCCATAGAGCGTCGCGTAACCCGTGGCCATCTCGCTCTTGTTGCCGGTGGTAAGCACGATCGCGCCGGTCTTGTTCGACAGCGCCATCAGGATCATGCCGCGGATACGGCTCTGCAGGTTTTCTTCGGTGGTGTCGGCGGCAAGCCCGACGAACTGCGGCGCAAGCAACTCCGCAAAGGTGTTCATCGCCGCATCGATCGGGATCTCGTCGTATCGCACTCCGAGATTGGCGACGAGCGCGCGTGAATCGTCGAGACTCATCTGCGCGGTATAAGGTGAAGCCATCATGACCGCCCGCACCCGCTCGGGCCCGAGCGCATCGACCGCGATGCAAAGGGTCAGCGCCGAGTCGATGCCGCCCGACAGGCCGATGATTGCACCCGGAAAACCATTCTTGCCGAGATAGTCGCGCACGCCCAGGGTGAGCGCGCGATAGACCTCCGCCTCGACCGCCAACGGGACGGCGATCTGCCCGGACACCCAGCGGCCACCGGAAAGCTCGACGATATCCAGGCGCTCCTCGAAGGCTTCCGACTGATGGCTCAGCCGCCCGTCGCCATCGAGCGCAAATGACGCACCATCGAACACCAGCTCATCCTGGCCACCAACCATGTTGCAATACAACGCCGGCATGCCGGTTTCGGCCACCCGGGCGCGCATCACCGCGATACGCTCGCGCTGCTTGTTCATGTGGTAGGGCGAGGCATTGAGGCCTATCAACACTTCTGCCCCGGCAACGCGGGCGAGCCTTGCCGGCTGGGGAGACCAGAGATCCTCGCAGATGTTCAGCCCCACCCGCACGCCACACACCTCAACCACACAGGGCTGATCGCCGCGTGCGAAATAGCGCTTCTCGTCGAACACCTCGTAATTGGGGAGTTCCTGCTTGAGGTAGGTTGCCTCGACCCTGCCGGCGCGCAGCACCGACGCGGCGTTGTATCGAAGCCCGTCCTGCTCGCAAGGATGCCCGACGATCAGGGCAAGCTCCAGGCCGCGCGTCGCCTCGGCCACGCGCGCGAGTTGGCGGGCGCAGGCACGATAGAAGTCCGGGCGCAGCAACAGGTCTTCCGGTGGATAGCCCGACAAAGCCAATTCGGGCGTGATCAACAGGCTGGCGCCCGCCGCGCCGGCATCGTCGAGCGCCTTGATGATACGGTCCGCATTGGCCTCGAGGTCACCCACCAAAAGGTTGAACTGGGCAATGGCAATGGTCAGGTTTTTATTCATGGGCGCAACTATAACGCCCAACACCCCGTTGTGAACTACTCACAAACCGCTTCGACACACACTTTGCGTGAGCAAGCCTGTGGATAAGGTATGGGCAAGGCACGCAAGCCATCGCAGCCAATGGAAAAATTCCCGTTGCTCAAAAAAAGGGCATCGGGGCCAAGCCGTTCAGGTGAAAGTCGCCGTGGCGACTCAATAAGCTCCCCTCGCCTGCGCGCGGCCATGACAACAGCCTTTGAACACCCTGTAGAATTGGCACACTTCGATTTCGCAGACCCATCATGACCCGATTCACATTGCTGCCAGCGCTTCTCTCGACCGTTCTGACGGGCTGCTCCATCTTCCCCTTTCAATCGGCCAGCGAAGCGCCGCCCAAAGAGACCGCCGCCTCCCCGCTCGACTTCAAGCTCGCATCCGGCACTTTTAGCTGCGAAGCCGGCCTGAGGGTTGATGTAGCCCGCAATCCGGCCACACCCAACCAGATGCAGATCAACTGGCAAGGCCGCAGCTATGCACTCGCACGCGACAGTTCGGCCTCGGGACTGCCCCGCTATGAAGAAGCCCGAGGCGGCCTGGTATGGATCGACCTGCCCTGGAAAGGCGTGCTGCTCGACGGCCGTACTCACAAACCGCTTGCAAGCGAATGTACGCCCACCGCGGCCTGATCGCCTCGTCGGCCAGCGGCGATCTGCGCATGTCAGGCCAGATGATCTGCCCTTGAGATGCAGCCACTTGGCGCCAAGATCGCCGAAAGCCTCAGCGGAATCGACCCCAACCAGTGGGATGCCCTAGCCGGCGGGCAGGTTTGCCTTTCACATGCCTACCTCTCGGCAATGGAGCGCTCCGGCAGCATTGGTAAGGGCACCGGCTGGCAGGCACATCATCTGCTGCTGCGCGACGGCGATACCCTCGCCGCCGCGGTGCCGCTCTATCTCAAGCAGCACTCCTATGGCGAGTATGTGTTCGACTGGGCATGGGCCGATGCCTATGCCCGCAATGGC
>JAEUNS010000449.1 GCA_016790005.1 Zoogloeaceae bacterium | reverse complement strand
ATCACCGCGCGAGCGTTGTCGCGCCTGAGCGCTTGAACCCCATTGCCGTTATAATTGGCGCTTTTTTCGGGCGGTCATGCAGGTTTTTAGGGGAATACTGCGGCGCAGTCTAGAGGCTTCGGTACTGACAATCGGCAATTTTGATGGCGTTCATCTCGGACACCAGGGACTCTTGCGGATGCTGGTGACGCGGGCTCGCGCACTTGCGCTACCCGCAGTCGTTCTGACCTTCGAACCCCATCCGCGCGAGTATTTCAGCCCCTCGGACGCACCGGCCCGCCTGGCGTCGCTGCGCGAAAAGCTGCTGCTGCTTGCCGCAGCCGGCGTCGACCGGGTGCATGTGTGCCGCTTCAATGCAGGTCTGGCGGCCGTCAGTGCGCAAGCCTTCATCGATGACCTGCTCGTCGGCGGCCTTGGGGTACGTCACTTGATCATCGGCGACGACTTTCGCTTTGGTGCACGCCGTCAGGGCGACTTCAAGTTGCTGACCGAGGTCGGCGCCCGTCGCGGCTTTATGGTCGAAGCCATGCCAACCCTCGAGCAGGATACCCTGCGGGTCTCGAGTTCGGCCGTGCGGGCGGCTCTGGCGCTAGGCGACCTGACCCAAGCCGAACGCCTGCTTGGCAGACCCTACAGCATCGCCGGGCGCGTTGTGATTGGTCGCAAACTCGGGCGAACGATCGGCTATCCAACGGCAAACATCCAGCTCAAGCATCGTCGCCCGGCGCTCACCGGCGTTTTCGCTGTGGGCGTGGAAGGGCTGAAGGGCATCCAGGTTGCCGGCGTGGCAAACGTGGGGGTGCGCCCGACGATTGCAGAGGCGCAACGCCCCAACCTCGAGGTTCATCTGTTCGACTGGGCAGGCGACTGTTACGGCGCGCATCTGAGGGTGCACTTTCTGCACAAGTTGCGCGACGAGATGCGTTTCGATTCGCTGCAATCGCTGACCGCGCAGATATCGCTCGATGCCGAAGCGGCACGCGCCTGGTTAGCACTCAATCCAATCCAAAACTGAAGCCACAAGGATCATCATGGCTGACTATCGCCAGACGCTCAATCTTACCGACACCCCCTTCCCGATGCGCGGCAACCTCGCCAAACGTGAGCCCGCCTGGATTGCCGACTGGCAAGCCAGGAAGCTCTACGAGAAGATCCGCAAGGCATCGGCGGGACGGCCAAGGTTCGTTCTGCATGACGGCCCGCCCTACGCGAACGGTGACATCCACATCGGCCATGCGGTCAACAAGATCCTCAAGGACATCATCGTCAGGTCGAAGACCCTGGCAGGCTTCGATGCTCCCTATGTACCTGGGTGGGACTGTCACGGTCTGCCGATCGAGCACCAGATCGAAAAGCAGCATGGCAAGCATCTGCCTTCGGATCGTGCGCGCGAGCTTTGCCGCGAATATGCCGGCGAACAGATCGAGCGGCAAAAGAAGGACTTCATTCGCCTGGGCGTTCTCGGCGACTGGGACAACCCGTACCGCACGATGCAGTTCTCGAACGAGGCCGACGAAATACGCGCGCTCGCCGATATGTATCGCAAGGGATTTCTGTTCAAGGGTCTGAAGCCGGTGAACTGGTGCTTCGACTGCGGATCGGCGCTTGCCGAGGCTGAAGTCGAGTATCAGGACAAGAAGTCTCCGATGATCGACGTCGGCTTCGCGCTCGATGTAGGTGATCGCGCGCGCCTGGCCTATGCGTTCGGACTCGGGACACTCCCCGAGCGGCCCGCTTTCGCAGTGATCTGGACCACGACGCCCTGGACGATTCCGTCCAACCAGGCGCTCAACGTACATCCCGAACATGTCTATGAGCTGGTCGACACCACTCGCGGCATGCTGGTGCTCGCGGCAGAGTTGCGCCAGTCCTCGCTCGAGCGCTTCGGGCTCGAGGGCAAGGTGCTGGGCGCATGCCAGGGGATCGCGCTCGACCGGATCAACTTTCGCCATCCGTTCTACGACAGGCAATCGCCGGTGCTGCTGGGCGACTACGTCGCAACCGACGCCGGCACTGGCGTAGTCCATAGTGCGCCGGCCTACGGTCTCGACGATTTCATCAGCTGTACCCGCTACGGCATGAAGAACGATGAGATTCTGAACCCGGTGCAAAGCGATGGCAGCTTTGCCGACAGCCTGCCCTTCTTCGGCGGACTGAACGTTTGGGATGCGAACCCCAAGATCATCGAGAAGCTGGCCGAGGTCGGCTGCCTGTTTGCAGCCGGCACCCTCAACCACAGCTACATGCATTGCTGGCGGCACAAGACCCCGGTGATCTATCGCGCCACCACCCAGTGGTTCGTCGGCATGGACCGTCTGCCCGGCCACGATGCAAACGCGCCCACGCTGCGTGAGCTGGCACTCGCAGCGGTGGAGAATACCCGCTTCTATCCCGCATGGGGCAAAGCCCGCCTGCATGCAATGATTGCGAACCGTCCGGACTGGTGTGTTTCGCGTCAGCGTAACTGGGGCGTGCCGATTCCGCTGTTCCTGCACAAGGAGTCGGGCGAGCCGCATCCGCGTTCGCTCGAACTGATCGAAGACGTTGCAAACCGCGTGGAGGCCGGCGGTATCGACGCCTGGTTCAAGCTCGACCCTGCCGAATTGCTGGGGGACGAAGCACCACAATACGACAAGATGCGCGACACGCTCGACGTATGGTTCGATTCCGGAACAACTCACCGGACCGTGCTGCGTGGTTCGCACAAGGCTTCGAGCCAGTGGCCGGCGGACCTTTATCTGGAGGGTTCCGATCAGCACCGCGGATGGTTTCACTCATCGCTCCTGACCGGATGCGCAATCGACGGCCGCGCACCGTACGACGCCCTCCTGACACACGGCTTCGTCGTCGATGGCCAGGGCAAGAAGATGTCGAAGTCGAAAGGCAACGTGGTTGCCCCGCAGGAAGTCTCCGACAGACTGGGCTCCGAGATTCTCCGCCTGTGGGTGGCTGCAACCGACTATTCCGGCGAGCTGACGATCTCTAACGAGATTCTTGACCGCGTCGTGGAGGTCTATCGTCGCCTGCGCAATACGCTGCGCTTTCTGCTTGCGAACACGGCCGATTTCGACATCGACCGCGACGGCCTGCCTGCCGACGAGTGGCTAGAGATCGATCGCTACGCGCTCGCCCTTACTCGCCGGCTGCAGGCACAGGTAAGCACCGACTATGAGCGCTTCGAATTCCACAAGGTAGTCCAGGCCCTGCAGAACTTCGCATCCGAAGACCTTGGCGCCTTCTATCTCGACATTCTCAAGGACCGGCTATACACGACCCAGGCAAAGTCGCGCGCGCGGCGTGCGGCGCAGTCGGCCCTGTGGCACATCACCCAAACCGTCACCCGTCTCATGGCCCCGATTCTGAGCTTCACGGCTGAAGAAATCTGGGCACTCACCTCCGGGAAGCGCGACGACAGCGTGATGTTGCACACCTGGCACTCACTTCCCGAACTTGCCGATGAAGAGACCCTGCTCGCGCGTTGGTCACTGATTCGCGAAACCCGTACCGAGGTGCAGAAGGTGCTTGAGGGATTGCGCGGCGAGGGCAAGGTGGGTGCATCGCTACAGGCCGAAGTCACTATCCGTGCGGCCGGCGCCCGCCATGATGCGCTGGCCGCGCTGGGCGATGACCTGCGATTCGTCATGATTACCTCCGTTGCCGAGCTCGTGCGGGCCGACAGCGATGCGCTTGCCCGTGTCGATGCTGCAGCATCGCCGCATGCGAAGTGCGAGCGCTGCTGGCATTATCGTGAAGATGTCGGAACGGACGCGGCTCATCCGGGTCTATGCGGGCGTTGCAACAATAATCTTCACGGCGCCGGAGAAACCCGTACCCATGCCTGATCGCGCCGCCATTCCGCCGGCCGCCATCCTGACAGGCCGTCAGCAATGAGCTGGCGTCTGGCTAGCTGGTTTTCGCTGTCCGCGCTCGTCGTCGTGCTCGATCAGTTCACGAAATGGCTGGCGCTGACCGGCCTTGCGAACGGGGAGGTGATCACCGTCACCTCTTACTTCAAGCTGGTGCTGGTGTTCAACCCCGGCGCAGCGTTCAGCTTTCTGGCCGATCATTCCGGATGGCAACGCTGGTTTTTCGTCATTCTGGCCATGGTCGTGTGTGGTTGGCTCGCCGCGTTGTTGCGCCACCATCAACACGAACGAGCGCTTCCGGCTGCGTTCGCGCTGATCATTGGCGGAGCGATCGGCAACGTGATTGACCGCCTGATCCATGGTGCAGTCGTCGACTTTCTTTACTTTCACTATGATCGCTTCGGCTGGCCAGCCTTCAATCTGGCGGATTCGGCAATCACGGTGGGGGTTGTTCTGATGCTCTGGACCCAACTGCGGCCGGCATCCACCTCTTCCTCCCTGGAGAAAACATCTTGACCCAGATCGTCCAACCCGACAGCCTGGTGACTCTGCACTACAGAATCGCACTTGAGAACGGTCAGCCGCTGATCAACACCTTCGAGGGCCCGCCGGCCACCCTTCAACTGGGTGCAGGGGAGCTCCTGCCCTCACTCGAGCGCCTGCTGGTAGGCATCGAGGTCGGCCTTCGCCACGCGTTCGCGCTCGATCCCGAGGATGGTTTTGGGCCGCACCGGGCAGATCTGGTGGAGCGGGTTCGCCGCGAACACATGCCAAACGAGGAGATCGAAGCGCTATCGATCATGGAATTCACGGCACCCGATGGATCGCGCTACTCGGGGCTGGTCCGCGAAATCGACGACAGGTCGGCGCTGATCGACTTCAACCATCCACTTGCCGGCAAGAAGATCCATTTCGAATTCGAGATCATCGGGATCAATTGACTACCCTCGTCCCCGTCACAATGAGTGGAAACATGAGCGACCGAGAAATTCTGCTGGCGACACCGCGCGGTTTCTGCGCGGGGGTCGAGCGTGCCATCGAGATCGTGGAGCGGGCGCTGACGCTCTTTGGCGCACCGATCTACGTGCGTCACGAGGTGGTGCACAACAAGTTCGTCGTCGACGACCTGCGCAACAAGGGCGCCGTCTTCGTGGAAGGGCTTTCCGAGGTGCCGGATGGCAATACGGTGATTTTTAGCGCCCACGGCGTGCCGCTTGCAGTTCGCGCCGAAGCCGACCAGCGCGGCCTCCGGGTGTTCGACGCGACCTGCCCGCTGGTCACCAAGGTTCATAACGAAGTCACCCGAATGCGCGAACAGGGGCGCGAAATCGTGATGATCGGCCACAAGGGACACCCCGAGGTCGAAGGTACCATGGGCCAGGTCAAGAATGGCATCCACCTGGTCGAAACCACAGCGGATGTCGATGCGCTGGTTGTTGCAGATCCGGAAAAGCTTGCATTCGTGACCCAAACCACGCTCTCGATGGATGATGCTGCCAGTATCATCAATGCCCTGCGCCTGCGTTTTCCGGCAATTGCCGGTCCACGCAAGGACGACATCTGCTATGCGACCCAGAACCGACAGGACGCGGTCAAGTTCATGACGCCCAAGGTCGACGCGGTACTGGTGGTGGGGTCGAACAACAGTTCCAACTCCAACCGCCTGCGTGAAGTCGCGGAATTGCGGGGCGTACCGGCCTGGCTGGTGGACAATGCCGACGCAATCGACCCAGCCTGGATCGCTGGAAAGCGTAGGGTCGGCGTTACGGCAGGCGCATCGGCACCCGAAGTACTGGTAAACGCGGTCATCGCACGGCTGACCGAACTGGGCGCCGGACCGGTGCGAACGCTCGAGGGCGTGCCGGAGAAAGTGACGTTTCCGCTCCCCAAGGAGCTCCAGTAGTAAAACAGGTCGTCAGCGCGCAACTCCAGGGGAGCTCAAGAGCTCGCCGGTTGCCGCGCGCTGAAGCTGTTCAGGCAACAGCCCTCACAGGCTCACACCACCGCGTCACCCATCACTCTGCGGTAGAACTCATGAAAATGCTGCATACCGTCCTCGAACGGTGACTGGTAAGGGCCTACCTCGCTGCGCCCCTCGCGATAAAGTGCGAGCCGCCCCCTGTCCATCCGCTCGGCGATCTCGTCGTCTTCGATCGCCGTCTCCATGTAGGCCGCCTGCTCCGCCGCGACGAACTCACGTTCGAACTCGACGATTTCTTCCGGATAATAGAACTCGACCACATTGATCGTCTTATCGACCGACTCCGGAATCAGCGAACTCACCACCAGCACATGCGGATACCACTCGATCATCACGTTGGGGTAGTAGGTGAGCCAGATCGCACCATGCGGCGGTGGCTGGTCGCCATAGAGTGTAAGTACCGCCTCATGCCACTTTCCGTAGGCCGCCGACCCGGGCTTGGCGAGCGATGTGATACCAACCCGCTGCACCGAGTACCATTCGCCAAACTGCCACGAAAGGTCATCGCAGGTCACGAACTGCCCGAGTCCCGGGTGAAACGGGACCACATGGTAATCCTCGAGATACACCTCGATGAAGGTCTTCCAGTTGTAGTTGCAAGTGTGGATCTCGACTCGGTCTAGCTTGTAACCCGAAAAATCGAGATCCGGTGCAACTGTCATGCCGGAAAGATCTACTGCGGCGCTTCGCGGCCCCTTGAACAACAAGCCGTTCCAATTCTCGAGCCGGGTACGCTTTAGATTCAGGCAGGGTTTTTCGGCAAAATGCGGGGCACCGAGAAGCTCACCATTCTGGTTGTAGGTCCAGCGATGGATCGGACAAACGATGTTTTCGGCGCGGCCAGCCCCTTCGAGCATAATCGCCTGGCGATGCCTGCAGATGTTCGACATCTGGTGAACCCCGTCAGGGGTCCTGAACAGAAGTTTGGCATGGTCTAGCCACTCGAGGGTCCGGTACATTCCGGTTTCGGGCACCATCAACTCATGGCCGACGTACCCCGCCGAGGCATCGAAGAGGAGCCGTTTCTCCTGCTCGAAAATCCTTTCATCGAAGTATGCGGACACCGGAAGCTGAGACAGCCCCGGGGCCAATTGAGCCGTGGAAGCGATGTCGGACAAACCCGAACCTCCTAATCAACTACACCAAGAAATTCCGGTAAAGGACCGCGGATTTTAAGCCAATAGTCGTTTGACCACCAGACGCCGATCGGTTATTTTCAAGAACTTTCCCGACAAGCACAGCCTCATGAGCAAGCCAGCCGCAACGCCAAAGTCATTCGAATCCGCACTGAACGAACTCGAGGGTATCGTCGAGCAACTCGAAGGCAGCACCGTATCGCTGGAGCAGGCACTTGCGCAGTATCAACGAGGCGTTGGTTTGCTTAAGTTCTGCCAGGAAACGCTCGACAAGGCCGAAGAAGTGGTCCGTGTGCTTGAGCAAGGCGCGCTCGCGCCGCTGCCCAACGCCGAATCGCGGGGATGAAAACTATGAACGACCTTGATTTTGCGAGCTGGATGAGCCAGATCCAGCGACGCACCGAAGTGGCGCTCGAACAACACCTGCCCCGCACCGACGTCCTTCCGGAGCAGCTACATGAAGCCATGAGATACGCCACGCTGGGCGGCGGCAAACGCGTGCGTGCGCTGCTGGCACATGCAGCGGGTGAGATCACTGAAGCTGCGCCCGAGCGGGTGGACATCGTGGCCAGTTCGATCGAACTCATTCATGCCTATTCTCTGGTCCATGACGACATGCCGTGCATGGACAATGACGTGCTGCGGCGCGGCAAACCCACGGTCCATGTTCGCTTCGACGAGGCTACCGCGCTGCTTGCGGGCGATGCGTTGCAGACACTGGCGTTTCAGCTGCTAGCGGAAAACCGCGTCACTGAAAGCGTGGGCGACCAACTCGCGATGATCGCCCTTCTGGCGTCAGCAAGCGGATCACGCGGCATGGCCGGTGGCCAGGCGATCGATCTTGGCTCGGTCGGCCGCCAGATCGAGCTCGAAACCCTCGAGTTGATGCATATCCACAAGACGGGTGCGCTCATTCGCGCGTCCATAGTGCTTGGTGCTCGCTGCGGCCCCCGTATCGAGCCGGGTACGCTTTCACGACTGGATCACTTCGGAAAGGTCGTCGGCCTGCTTTTCCAGGTGGTCGACGACATTCTCGACCTCCAGTCCGACACCGCTACGCTTGGCAAGACCGCTGGCAAAGATGCAGAGTCCGAAAAGCCTACCTACGTATCACTGCTTGGCCTACACGGTGCGCGGCAACTGGCTGACGATCTGCTGGAGCAAGCGCGCTCGACCCTTACCCCCTTTGGCCTACAGGCCCGTCGCCTGGATGAGCTAGCCTCCTTTATCGTCGCCCGGAAGTATTGACTTCAGCGACCGTCGGATCGACCCATGCACGCATACCCACTACTTGAACGCATTAACCATCCGGATGACCTGCGTACGCTCGATCGTAGAGATCTGATAACACTCGCAGATGAACTGCGCGCATTTCTCATCGAATCGGTCTCGCGCTCGGGCGGACATCTTTCTTCCAACCTTGGCACCGTCGAACTGAGCATT
>JAEUNS010000427.1 GCA_016790005.1 Zoogloeaceae bacterium | reverse complement strand
TCCCAGTCGGCGAACATCACGCCCGGGCGCTCGTCACGGTCATCAAGAATCACATCGATGCCAGCGGCGCTCAACGCTGCATGCAGACTGGTCGCGGCATCGCGTACGGTCTCTGATTTACCCCAGCCGACCGGGCAGATCACCAGTTCGAACGGTGCGATCGGCAGCGGCCAAACGATGCCGCGCTCGTCGTTGTTTTGCTCGATTGCGGCGCCGAGAATGCGCGTCACGCCGATCCCGTAGCAACCCATTTCCATGAATTGCTCACGCCCGTTTACATCGAGGAACTTGCAGCCCATGGTTTCGGAATACTTGGTGCGCAACTGGAAAATGTGCCCGACCTCGATGCCGCGGCACAGGGCGATGGCGCCCTTGCCATCGGGGGAAGGGTCACCGGCGACCACGTTGCGCAGATCCGCCACTTCGGGTGCCGGAAAGTCGCGGTCGAGATTCGCGCCGACATAATGCCAGTCGTCCTCGTTGGCGCCGATCACGAAGTTGGCCATCGAGGCAACCGTGCGATCCATGATCACCCGACCCTCGAACCCGATCGGGCCCAGCGAGCCGGGGTTCGCGCCGAATGCGGCCAGCAGGTCTTCCGGGCTTGCAAAGGTGAGGGGGTCGGCGATGCCCTCGATCTTTTGCGCCTTGATCTCGTTGAGCACATGATCGCCACGAATCATCATCAGCACCGGCCTGCCGCCCGCGGCTTCGTCGCCCTTCACGACGATCGCCTTTACCGTGTGCTCGACCGGAATGTTCAGGAATGACGCGAGCTCGGTAATCGTCTTGACGCCGGGGGTGTGCACCTTGCGCAAGGTTTCGGTTGCAGCCGGACGATCGCCGGCGGCAAGGGCTTCGGCCAATTCGACGTTGGCAGCATAGTCGGAGTCGGGGCAGTAGGCGATGTCGTCTTCGCCGGTCTCGGCAATGACGTGGAACTCGTGCGAACCCGTGCCGCCGATCGAGCCGGTGTCGGCGGCAACCGCACGATAATGCAGGCCGAGACGGGTGAAGATGCGGTTGTAGGTGTCGTACATGTTCATGTATTCGCGCTCGAGGTCTTCGAACGAGACATGGAACGAGTAGCCGTCCTTCATCGTGAATTCGCGCCCCCGCATCACACCGAAGCGCGGCCGGATCTCGTCGCGAAACTTGGTCTGGATCTGGTAGAAATGCTTGGGCAGCTGGCGGTAGCTGCGCAGTTCGCGGCGCGCGACGTCAGTGATCACCTCTTCATGGGTGGGGCCGACGACGAAATCGCGGTCGTGCCGATCCTTGAGGCGCAGCAATTCGGGGCCGTAAAACTCCCAACGGCCCGACTCCTGCCAGAGTTCTGCCGGTTGAACTGCAGGCATCAGCACTTCGATTGCGCCTGCACGGTTCATTTCCTCGCGAACGATTCCTTCGACCTTGCGAACCACGCGCAGGCCCATCGGCATCCAGGTGTAGATACCCGCGGCAACCTTGCGAATGAGTCCGGCACGCAGCATCAGCTTCTGGCTGGTGACCTCTGCGTCGGAGGGGGCTTCCTTTAGGGTCGAAATGAAGAATCGGCTTGCAAGCATGCTGTGTGTCCAATGGGATGCAAAAATGGCAGGCCGCAATTCTAACAGGCCTCGGGCGTGGCGCAGACCGTCGTGGCGGATCATGCATCCGGGTGCTGCCCGGGTGACGCGCAAGCGCCGCCAAACGGTGGCTTGGCATGGGTTGCGGGGAACCCTGATCGAGCGCCCGCTTTCAAAGCGGGGGCAAGTGTGGAAGAATCCAGGCAATTACAGAATCAAGGGTTTAAATATGCTCGATCGTGAAGGCTATCGCCCGAACGTCGGCATCATCCTGGTCAATGCGCGCAATGAGGTATTCTGGGGCAAGAGAATCCGTGAGCACTCGTGGCAGTTTCCGCAGGGCGGCATCAAGCATGGTGAGTCGCCGCAACAGGCGATGTACAGGGAGCTCTACGAAGAAGTGGGTTTGTTGCCCGAGCATGTGAAGATTCTTGGGCGCACGCGTGGCTGGTTGCGTTACGACGTTCCTAAGCATTGGATACGGCGGGAGTGGCGTAATACCTACAGAGGGCAAAAGCAGATCTGGTTTCTGCTGCGCCTGGTGGGTCGGGACACTGATGTGTGTCTGCGGGCCAGCAAGCATCCGGAGTTTGATGCTTGGCGGTGGAGTGAATATTGGGTGCCTCTCGAAGCGGTCATCGAGTTCAAGAGGCAGGTTTATCAAAAGGCGTTGTTCGAGTTGTCCGGGGTGCTGTTCAGACTCAGCCCGCCCGACCCACCGGCGGCTTATCGCGAGGCGGGCCTGCTTGCCCGGCCAGAGCAGTGAAATTTGCCTATGGTTGCAGGAGTAGCCTCAGGGCTTGTCTTGGGAGACTCATGAATCGGGGGTGTTTGCTTGTCAGAGTCTAGTTTTTCGGGTCGGATTCGGGCGACCATGCAGAAGAGCGCGCTTGCCTTAGTGTTGTACATGCCTGCTCTTGTCGTTTCTGCGGGTTTCCTCTCGGACGAGCCGACGGAAGCCTGGGTGGAGGGTGAAGTGACGTTTCCGGAGTCGTCGATTCCGGTCAGTCCGCGCGAGTTTTTCGTGAGTTCGGCTTCGCCCAATATCTTCATGGTCGACGAGAATTCGATCACGGTCTCGCCAGATGGCGCCGTCAGGTACATATTGCTGGTCGAGACGCAGGGTGGGGCGCGCACCGTCACTTTCGAGGGGGTGCACTGCGCGACTTGGCGTGTGCGGATCTATGCGACCGGTCGCGATGACGGCACATGGTCGATGTTGCGAAACTCCGAGTGGGAGCCGATTCGCAACAATGCATACAACCGTATGCGTTACGCGCTTGCGGCAGAGAGTTTTTGCGATGCACTGGCGCCACCGCGCAACCGTGACGAGGTCTTGCAGCGTTTGCGCACCAAGGGTTTCGGTAATACGCCCTGACCGGGAGAGTGAAATGGTATTGGATCAGGCAATCATCGAATTCGACAAGGTTTTGAGAACGCTGTTCTCGCCTGCGCGCTCAGTTCGGCCGGTACCCGGGGGTGACCTGCCGGATGGCGCGTTGTCCGATTCGGATCGCGGTCATGCTGCAGCACTGATGCGGATCAATCATTGTGGTGAAGTCTGTGCGCAGGCGCTTTATCAGGGCCAGGCAATAACATCGAAGGATGACCAGATTAGACGCGAACTAGAGCAGGCCTCAACAGAAGAAACCGAACATCTGGCCTGGACCGAGCTTCGTATCGCCGAACTGGGTGGGCGCAAGAGCCTCCTAAACCCCCTGTGGTATGCGGGGTCGCTGGCGATGGGGCTTGCGGTCGGAAAGTTGGGCGACCGCTGGAATCTCGGCTTTCTGGCCGAAACCGAGCGTCAGGTCGAGGCGCACCTCAAGGGGCATCTCGATAGACTTCCCGGCGAGGATCATAAGTCGCGCGCGATCGTGGCCCAGATGAAGGAAGACGAGGCACGCCATGCCGAAACGGCTGTCGGGCTGGGTGCGCACGACTTGCCGGCGCCGGCCCGGGCCGCAATGAAGCTGATGTCGAGGGTGATGACCGGCTTGTCGTATCGTATTTAGCCCGCGTCCGGCGTCGTGAGGCAGTCAGTCGGCCTCGACGATTTCCCATGTGTGCGTCAGTTCGGCCGTTTTGGCCATCATGATCGACGCCGAGCAGTATTTTTCGGCAGAGAGTTGGATCGCTCGCTCAACCGCGTCGGGCTTCAGGCTGTGCCCCTTCACGGTGTAATGAAAGCCGATGCGCGAGAACACCTTCGGATCGGTATCGGCACGCTCTGCGATCAGGCGCACTTCGCATCCGGTGACGGCCTGTCGTGACTTCTTCAGGATCAACACGACGTCGAACGCGCTGCATCCGCCTGTACCGGCGAGCAGCAGTTCCATCGGGCGTGGGGCGAGGTTGCGGCCACCGGCTTCGGGGGCGCCGTCCATTCCAATCAGGTGACCGGTACCCGTCTCCGCGATAAACGTCATTCCGTCCATTCCCATCCACTTGACCGTGCATTCCATTGGACTTTGCTCCTTCGTTCCATTAAGTGAATTCATGCCGGCCACTGGGGCTCGGGTCGAACCGGATTCTACCGGAATGGGTGACGGGCGCTGCGCGCATGGGTAGATTGACTGCAATTATGCCGATTCCGTGACCTGCATGGCGAGCCTCGCAATGCAATGTTGATTACCCTGGTAAGTGACTGGGCGGCGTTGGCGCAGGGTTTATATGTGAATAAAATCAAAATTTAAACAGTCACATAGACCCGAATAAGGGGCTCTGATAAATCAATCAAAACATTTATCGTGCAGCGCACAAAAAAGGCTTGCCTGGCGGTGGTGGTGTATGGATAATTCATTTCAGTCGGATCGCTGAGCAACATGATCCAAACGGTGTCTCCTCCACCCTCCTCCTTTGGTGTGGATTTAGCGCAGTCCCTTGGGGCTGCGTTTTTTTTGGTTTCAACGGCCGATCCCGTTTGACAGGTCGGGGTCGCATCCCTTAAGATCACGAGCTTTACGTTTATTGGCCGTCAACCAAGGCCGGACAAGATCGAGGATTCGAATGAAAACGTTTTCTGCCAAGCCGCACGAAGTCAGGCGCGACTGGTTTGTTGTCGATGCATCGGACAAGGTGCTTGGCCGTCTCGCCGCCGAGGTTGCGCGCCGCCTGCGTGGCAAACACAAGGCCATCTATACGCCGCACGTCGATACCGGTGATTTCATCGTCGTTGTCAATGTCGAGAAGTTGCGTGTGACCGGCAACAAGGCTACCGACAAGAAATACTATCGTCACACCGGTTACCCCGGCGGTATCTACGAAACTAGCTTTACCAAGATGCAGCAGCGCTTCCCGGGCCGCGTGCTCGAGAAGGCCGTGAAGGGCATGCTTCCGAAGGGTCCGCTCGGTTACGCAATGCTCAAGAAGCTTAAGTGCTACGCCGGTGGCGAGCATCCCCACGCTGCCCAGCAGCCCCAAATTCTCGAGATCTGAGGAGCCGTCAATGGCTGTTAGCTACAACTACGGTACGGGTCGTCGCAAGACTGCGGTTGCTCGTGTCTTCATCAAGCCGGGCACCGGCAACATCGTCGTGAACGGCAAGCCCGTCGACGAATTCTTCTCGCGCGAAACTGGCCGCATGATCGTGCGCCAGCCGCTGGTGTTGACCGGTAACGAAGGTCGTTTCGACATCATGGTCAACGTGACCGGGGGTGGTGAGTCTGGCCAGGCGGGTGCAGTTCGCCACGGCATTACCCGCGCCCTGATCGATTACGATGGTGAGTTCAAGTCACCGCTGCGCAAGGAAGGTTTCGTCACGCGCGACGCGCGCGAAGTCGAGCGCAAGAAGGTCGGTCTGCGTAAGGCACGCCGCAGGAAGCAGTTCTCGAAGCGCTGATCTGCCAGTGCTGCGTTCGAAGGCCGCCCGCGGGGCGGCTTTTTGCGTTTTCGTCCCGCGTGGGGGTCGGGTGTTGTGCCCGGACGTTCGAGCATTCTCGGGTTTGTCAAGGATGTTGATGCGGCAGGACGGGCAGAACCCGAATATAATGTGCTGCTTGGACTAGACTCACGGAGGGCATCCGTGGGTGCGGCTCACAGCGGAACCTATTCGCCTGGAGCGTGCCCAATTGCTTTGGATTGCGTGTCGGCAAGTTGGCGATGCGTTGTCGGTCACCAGTCAGTTATCAAATTTTGGAGAGAACATGAACACAGCGGTCGATATGCCGGAGTTGCTGGTTTTTACCGACAGCGCGGCTAGCAAGGTCAAGGACTTGATCGAAGAAGAAGGCAATCCTGCGCTCAAGTTGCGGGTTTTCGTCAGCGGAGGCGGGTGCTCTGGATTTCAGTACGGCTTCACCTTTGATGAAGAGGTCAATGAGGACGATACCGCGCTCGAGAAGAACGGTGTTACGCTGCTGATCGATCCGATGAGCTACCAGTATCTAGTGGGTGCCGAGATCGACTACACCGAGGGGCTTGAGGGCTCGCAGTTCGTGATTCGAAATCCCAACGCCACGAGTACTTGCGGTTGCGGTTCGTCGTTCTCGGCTTGAGAGGCGGCTGAACCCCGGGGAAGGAAGAGTGCTGAG